>RFHL01000098.1 GCA_003696875.1 Bacteroidota bacterium
GTGTTGCAATTTGCTGAATAGGAGCTGGTTTCGCGAATGGTTATTGTTCTTTTATGAAAAAGTAAAAAGTTTGAAAGTTGTAATAAAAGGGGGCGGCTTGGTCTTGTGGTCGCGCTGGAGGGCGGTATCTTGCAGCTGTTAGCTCGCAAATGGACTATGATGCAGATCCGTAATTCCCAAACCACTATCCTAAGCCCGCGTGTAAAGGTGCGTCACCAGCTTCGGCTGAAGCTGAATCTGGGTACTGCCTTTCTGATCGGGTTGATTCCGACCCTGGCGCTCATCTTGGCGCATTATCAGGCGGTGGGATAGGAGGGAATCTCTCGGACTGTTTTCATTTCAATAAATCGTGGCCTCGCCAGGTAGTTTCTCTTGGCGAGGTTCTTTTTGGGGTCCTGGAATAACGGGGGAGACTTTAGAGATAAGTGAGGCCCCCAGTTCCTGGGACACCTCCCACAAGCGTTTGGCGGTTGCCGCACCGGCGACGAGCTCGGTATGGCTGGCCAGGCCGGGGGAAACATCAGTTATTTCCCAAGGAGGTAGAGCGGGGCCTGTTTGTGCCCTTCGAGGCAGATTTGGCCATGTAGCCGGAGGGTTCTGAGGGAGGCGGGGAGCACGGGAGGGGGAGTAGGGAATGAGGGATAGGGTTTTATTTGCCCAAAGCGATCGTTTGTCGCTTCGGCTGGGCGAAGGCTTCGTTCAGGTCGAACCGGACCAGGTTCTGGTTGCTGAGCCGGTAGGAGAGGACAAAGACCCCATCGGTGAGGTCGATGAAGGAGGTGTAGACGGTGCCTCCCACGCGGCCATCGGCCGCGGCCCGGGCCGGCTGTACGGCCTGGCCCAGGGTATTGCCGATGCTGAGGAGGCTGATGGGCTCATCGTCGCTTTCCAGGGCGGCGATTCGCCGCTCAATGCTCTGGTAGCGCGGGCAGGGGTAGTTGCCGGCCTCGGGCCGGGAAAGGAGAAAGTTGGTCATGATCAGGGCGTTGTCTGTCCGCCAATGGAGCTTCCGTTCGCCATCGACCCACTCGACGATCACGGCCCGGCCGCTCCGGTCGCCCAACATCATATGGCTGTTGGGCAGGGCGAGCTTCTCCTGTTCGAGGAAGGCCAGGGCCTCCTCGACGGTGGCGCAGGCGGCCAGCAGGCGGTCGCCCAGGTTTTTTCTGGGACCCCGGGTGCCTTGGGGAACCGCCTGCTCCGGCGTGACGGCCGCATCGAAAAAGAGGCCCTGCGCATTGATACCGCCCTGGGCAAACTTGTCCCAGCCGTACCACAGGCGGGCGTAGCCTTGCCGGCTTGGAGGCTCGATCTGGATATAGGCCTCGACATCCAGCCAGTAGTCCTCGCTGTTGACGACATAGATGTGCCCGGTCTCGGGATCCACGTAGTAAAGGACCGAGCAGGCCCGGGCGGCGGTGGGGATCATCAACAGGCACGCAATGAGGAAGGGCATGAGGGGTTTCATGGGTGTGGGGAGTGGCGGGATTTCCAAAGGGGCGCTGGTGGATAGAGGGTTGGTATGAGCGTCAGGTTGCATGCTTTCCGTCCGGCCTCTTCAGGGAGAAAATTCCTTTCGCAGAATGAGGGAGGTTTCTTGCCATGCGCCCAGGTCCAGGGGAAGCTCGGCCACGGTTTGGAAGGCGTTCTTTTCATAAAAGGCCCGATAGGGGTTTTTCTTGAGGACGGAGACGGCCAAAGCCGGGCTTTGGGCCTGGGCCGCCCTTTCTACTGCCTGTAGCAGGGCAAGGCCTATGCCCTTGCGCTGATGGTCCATGTCTACGTAGAGGGTGTACAATTCGCTGGCTGAACCCATCGCTGGCTCCCGGGCCGGGCCAAAGGAGGCAAAGCCGAGCAGGGGACCCGCCTGATGGCGGGCCAGGAAGTAGGGAATGCCTTTGGCAAGATACTGCCGATGCCGGTGGGCCTGGTGGTCTACCGACAGCGCATCCAGCAGCGGATCGGGCAGGATGCCCCGATAGCAGCGCTGCCAGGTACGTACCAGCAAACCCGCGATGGCGGGTATGTCCTCTGCTTGAGCTTGCGTCAGCGGTGTCATACGCGGCGGGTTTCGGGCCGATTGGGCTAGGGGAGAGGGATACGGAGGCCCGGGAAACGGGCTTCCTGTGAAAAGATACATTAACGTGAGTTTTGGATAAAAATCGCTTTGAATGGCTCTAATCGATGATTGTCATGCTGAGCGAAGCGAAGCATCTCATGTGTCCTATTAGCTCCTTCACTGGCGCCCTTCGGGCTGGCTCAGGATGGCGTTCAAGTACTTGATAAACAGTCGATTAGAGAATAGTCTTTCTCCGCTTATCCAAAACTCACGGTACATTAAATCGGGGGGGGACAAATAAATTCTCTGACCAAAGAAGTTATTCCTGGTGTGGTTCATGGGGACCAAGCTTTCCCTCATCCCAAAATCACCTCCAATTCCTCCAACTCCATATGCATGGCCTCCCAGCTCTCGGTCAGGGCATGCACCTCGGCCTGAAGGGCCTCGTACTTGGCTTGCGCCGCGCTAAACTGTTCATAGTCGGCCGCGACTTCGGGCCGGGCCATATGGGCCTCAGCCTCAGCGACCTCCGCCTCAAGGGCCTCAATGCGGCTTTCGGCGGCGGCGATCTCCCGCTCCAGCTTCTTGGCGCGGTTGCGCGCCTGCTTGCGGCGCTGGTAATCGCCGGGCTCGTTGGCGGTGGCTGCTGTCTGCTCTCTCGGCGCTGGCTCGGCAGGGTTAAGGGCAGAATTGGTCAAGGCCGCATCGGCGGCCATACGGGCCTGCCAGGCCTCATACTCGGCATAGGTGCCGGGATATTCCTTGATCTGCCGCTCCTCCAGGTACCAGATCTTGTTGGCGACTTTTTCCAGGAAAAAGCGATCGTGCGAGACCACCACGTAGGTGCCCTCATAGGCCTGCAAGGCCTCGACGAGGATCTGGATCGAGGGGATGTCAAGGTGGTTGGTAGGTTCGTCGAGCAGCAACAGGTTGGCCCGGGAGAGCAAGGTCTTGGCCAGGGCCACGCGGGATTTCTCGCCGCCGGACAGCACCCGGATCGGCTTCTCCACGTCGTCGCCGGTAAACATAAAGCAGCCCAACAGGGTGCGCAGTTCGCGCTCGGTCTTGTTGGTCGCCGCCTGGCTCACCTCGGTGAGAATATCGTGGCTCAGGGTCAGGGCCTCCAGCTGGTGTTGGGCAAAAAAGGTCTGCACCACCTGATGGCCCGGCTCGCGCCGGCCGCGGTGGGGCTCGGTACCGGCGAGGATCCGCAGCAGGGTCGATTTTCCGAGGCCATTGGCACCGATCAGGGCGATCTTGTCGCCGCGCATGATGGTGGCTGAGGTCTGCTCCAGGATGTGCTTGTCGCCGTAGGCCTTGTCGATGTTGCGCAAGCGCAGCACTTCCTTGCCACTGGGCACGCCCACCTCAAAGCGAAAGCTCAGCTTGACAACCTCTTCTTCCGGCGCGGGAATCCGCTCCAGACGCTCCAGCGCCTTGACCCGGCTCTGTACCTGTGTGGCCTTGGTGGCCTTGGCCCGGAAACGGTTGATAAAGCGCTCCTGCTCTGTGATGAACTTCTGCTGGTTTTCGTAGGCGCGCTGATGCTGTTCCTGCCGCAGGGCTTTTTCCTGCAGGTAAAAGCTGTAGTTGCCGTTGTAGGTATGCAGCGCCTGCAGGCTGATTTCCAGGATCTTGTTGGCGATACGGTCGATGAAAAAGCGGTCGTGTGAGACCACGATGCAGGTCCCGCGAAAGGTCTTGAGGTAGGTCTCCAGCCACTGGATGGAGGGCAGGTCCAGGTGGTTGGTGGGCTCGTCGAGCAGCAGCACATCGGGATCGGTGAGCAGCATCTGCGCCAGGAGCACCCGCATGCGCCAGCCACCAGAGAAGGTGTGGTAGGGCATGTCGCGCTCGGCGTCGGAGAAGCCCAGGCCGCGCAGCATGCTGTGCACAGCCGCATCCATGCGGGTGCCGCCCTGCGTCTCGAAGGCCGCCTGCTTGGCGGCGAGGGCATCCCAAAGGGCGGGGTCCGTCTCCCCGCCTTCCAGGCGGTGGTGGAGGGTGTCGATCTCGGCCTGCAGCGCCAGCAGCGGGGCAAAGGCTTCGCGGGCCACTTCGAAGATCGAGCGATCGGTCTCGAAGCTCAGCAGATCCTGGTTGAAAAAGGCGATTTTCAGCTGACCGGCCTGGTGCAACTGCCCTTCGGAGGGGGACATCTCCCCGGCGATCACCCGGAGCAGGGTCGATTTGCCGGCGCCATTGCGGCCGATGAGCCCGATGCGCTCCCCGGGATTGAACTGATAGGAGGCCTGCCGGATGAGCCAGCGGCCGCTGAATTCGATACCAAGTTTGTCTAGGGTGAGCACGAGGCTATTTTTTTTAGGAAAGGTGGCCGGGGCCTGAGGGGATTCGGCACAGATATTCGGATTTGGCTAAAAAATGCCGGGTAAAAGCTAATTTTATTTGCTTTTGATGGAAATCTTAGCTTTCTTGCTAGCAAAGATAGAAACCTTTCCTTAAC
>RFHL01001109.1 GCA_003696875.1 Bacteroidota bacterium
GGGCAGCCTCCTCCAAACAGAGATGCAAAATGTTTATCGCGTCAGCCGGTCCAGGGTGCGGTAGTTGCGCTTTTCGATATCGGAAAACCGGCGCATCACCTTGCCCAGGCGGCGGGTGGTTTTCAGCTCGCGGTACCACTCATACTGGTTGAAGTGGCGACGAACCTCGCGGTCATCGGGAAAGCTGTAGCCATGGGTGGCCAGCAGCTCGTATTTCATCAGCGTCAGTTGTTCCGGCAAGTAGCGCTTGAGCTCGCGGCGCTTGAGGATACGCTCCGAGGCCTCAGGAAAGCGGAGGTCATCCTGCCGGGCCACGAGGCCGTTGGGTGCTACCGGCTCGACCCGGGGGCGACGGGGCTCCGGCCGCATGCGGCCGTCGATCGGGCGGCGGGCGCTCACGTAGGTGCGCTGCCAGTAGCTCTCCGAGAGGCGGGAGTATATCACGCCGCGGGAAGAGGAGGCATGGATAAAACGTACGTCATTGCCCCGAACCTCGGTGACCAGCCCTACATGGTCGATCTGGCTCCCTTGGCGGAAAAAGACCATATCACCCGGCCGCAATTGGCGGCGGGAGACCGGCTGCCCAACCCGCGCCTGATCGCGCGAGCGGCGCGGTAGATCAATCCCAGCCGCATGAAAGCTGACCAACATGAGGCCCGAGCAGTCGATGCCATGGCGGTTGGTGCCTCCCAGACGATGGGGCGTCCCCAGATAGGACTGCGAGGTCCGGATGACGCGATCGATTTTCTGGGCCGGTGACAGCGGGTCGGCCTGTAGCTGGCTAAGGCCAGTGAGAAACAGGCAAACGGCCAGGAAACGGGGCAGGATGGAGCGTTGGGGTAAAGCTTTCATGAGCAAAACAGTTGCAGGTCCAGAAAAATAACGGGCTGGCTTCTATCTCAAATACCCCGTTTGGACAAGAAGGATGCAGCCCCCGGCGGATTTCTGAGGGTACGTGTCACCTGGCTGAGCAGGCGTGCCCCGGCAGGCTAGGTCCCCGGCGCGGCCAGCGGCCGCGAAGGGCCGGGATCGGCCTGAATCCAGCTCAATTTGCGCTTGGGGAAGGCCATCTCAATCCCCTCCGCCTCCAGCGCCCGCTTCATAGACAGGCGCAGGTCGCAGCTCATGGCAAAGGCCACCGCAGGCTCGCCCCAGAGGTAGGCCCGCAGAACCATACCCGACTCGCCGAAGGCGATGGCCCGGATGGTGGCCGCCGGTGCTCCGGCCGCCACCTCCTCGGGTGTGCGCATATCCAGAAAGTCTGGATGCGCCATCACCTCCCGCCGCAGGATCTCGACCGCCTGGTCGAGGTTGGCATCGTAGCTGACCGGAACCTCCAGGAACTTGCAGATCATCCGGTCGGCGAGGTTGCTGTTGACGATGGTCTCTTTGGATATCACCGAGTTAGGGATGATGATGCGGCGGTTCTCCCAGTCCCGGATCACCGTATGCCGGATGGTGATATCCTCAACCATCCCTTCGTAATTGGCCCCGATATTGATCCGGTCATTTACCCGAAAAGGCTTGAAGAGGACCAGAAAGACGCCGCCTACGATGTTTGAAAAAGCCGCCTGCGAAGCAAAGGCCAGGATGGCCGCCAGGATACCGGCCCCCGCTGTCAGAGACAAGGCCAGCGAACGCAGCGGAGGTATGGCGTAGACAATGGCCAGCAAAGCCACAAAATAGACGACGAAGCTGATGCCGTTTTTTAAAAAGTTGATGGTCGTAGCCGAACTGTCGTCCTGCTGCTCAGACAACCGCCGGAAGTAGCGTCCCAGGAAGAAGTGGCCCAGGCGAGAGGCCAGATAAGCCCCCAGCATTATCCCGATGATCATCAAGTACAGGCCGTATTGATCAAAAAAATCAGAAAAAGTCATGGTGCATTGCTTATTTTCCTCTGAAGGTCTACATTTTCCTTCGAAATCCCCCATTGCGAATTTGATAAATCAGATATCGCCCACCGGATTCACAACTATCTGAATAACAAGCGTTTACAAACCAGAACGCTGCGCCCCAACGGCGAGCATCTTGTCCTCACGGGGAATTTTGCGTACTTTTCGGGGTATTATACTCAGACTATGCCTACCGAAACACCTTCTGTATACGATCTGGAGACGGCCGCTATTTCGGCCGAGACTGCCTTAAATGATTACCGCCTGGCTTATCAGAGTCGTCAGGCCAGCCTGATTGGTCGCCGGGAAGTCCTCACCGGCAAAGCCAAGTTTGGCATTTTTGGTGATGGAAAGGAGCTCCCCCAGATCGCGATGGCCAAGGTGTTCAGACCTGGCGATTTCCGATCGGGATATTATCGGGATCAGACCTTTGCTTTTGCTACCGGCATCGCCAGCATCCAGGAGTTTTTTGCCCAGCTATATGCCAATCCTGACATCGAAGCCGACCCCCACTCCGGTGGCCGGCAGATGAACAGCCACTTTGCGACCCGTAGCCTCGACGATCAGGGCCAATGGCGCGACCTGACGGCCCAACCCAATACCGCTGCCGACGCCTCCCCCACCGGCTCACAGATGCCCCGGCTCGCCGGGCTGGCGCAGGCCTCCAAGCTCTATCGCCAGCTCCCTGAGCTGGCCGAAGCGATGAAAGGCTTTTCCCAGGAGGGGCAGGAAATCGCCTTTGGAACCATCGGCAACGCCTCCTGTGCGGAGGGGCACTTCTGGGAAACCCTCAATGCGGTGGGCGTCTTACAGGTGCCCCTGGTGATGTCGATCTGGGATGACGGCTACGGCATCTCGGTCCCCAATGAATATCAGCTCACCAAAGCCAGCCTGTCCGACATGCTGGCCGGCTTCCAGCGCACCGACACGGAGCGGGGATTTGAAATCTTCACCGTCCGGGCCTGGGATTATGAAGCCCTCGTCCGGGTATATGAAGAAGCCACCCAACTGGCCCGGGAGGCCCATGTGCCTACCATCATCCACGTCACCGAAGTCACCCAACCCCAAGGACACTCCACCTCGGGTAGCCACGAGCGCTACAAGAGCCCCGAGCGCCTGGAGTGGGAGCGTACCCACGACTGCCTGCTCAAGCTCCGCACCTACATCCTGGAAAAGGGCTTTGCCACGGAGGCCGAGCTGGAAGCTATGGAAAAAGAGGACCGCAAGCTGGTCCGAAAAATCAAGAATGAAGCCTGGGAGGCTTTTCAGAAGCCCATTCGCGAGCTGGTCAACCAGCTCGTGGGGATGATTGCCCAACTGGCTCAGGGCTCGCCCCATCGCGACCGGCTCCAGGACCTCTCCCAGGAGCTGCGCCGCAACCTGGAACCCAAGCGCCGCGATGTCATGACGGTGGCCCATCAGGTCCTGCTCACCTTGCGGGGTGAGCAGCATCCGGTGCTGGACAAACTGCGCGCCTGGCGCCAGGAAGTGGACCGGGCTACGAGTCGCAACTATGATACCTGCCTGTACAGCGCCTCGGCCTATTCGCCTATGAACGTGGAGGCAGTCGCTCCGATCTATCCCGAGACCCCCAAGCAACAGGCAGGCTTCGAGCTCCTCAATCAGGCCTTCGAAGACATCTTTGCCAAAGACCCCCGCGTAGTGGCATTTGGCGAAGATGTCGGGTACCTGGGCGATGTAAACCAGGGCATGGCGGGCCTGCAGAAAAAATTTGGTCCCCTTCGCGTCTCGGATACGGGTATTCGGGAAGCCACCATCGTCGGCCAGGCCATCGGCCTGGCCATGCGAGGCCTGCGCCCCATCGCCGAGATTCAGTATCTCGACTACCTGCTCTACGGCCTGCAAACGCTCTCCGATGACCTGGCCACCCTCCACTTCCGCACCCGCGGCGGGCAAAAGGCCCCGGCCATCATCCGCACCCGGGGGCACCGGCTCGAAGGCATCTGGCATGCCGGCTCTCCCCTCGGCATGATGCTCAATGCGCTGCGGGGCGTCCATATCGCCGTCCCCCGCAACATGACCCAGGCCATCGGCTTCTACCACACCTTCCTGCAGGGCGACGATCCAGCCATCATCATTGAGGTGCTCAATGGCTACCGCCTCAAGGAGCCCCTGCCCAGCAACCTGACCGAGATCACCGTCCTACCCGGCGTGCCGGACATCCTGCGTGAAGGCCATCACGTCACGGTGGTTACCTACGGTGCCTGCTGCCGCATCGCGCTGACCGCCGCCGAGCAGCTGGCGCAGGTAGGAATCGAGGTCGAGGTCATCGACGTGCAGACCCTCTTACCTTTTGACCTACCCGGCACCATCCTACGCTCTCTGGAAAAGACCAATCGCATTCTCTTCATGGACGAAGATGTGCCGGGTGGCGCTACAGCGTTCATGATGCAGCAGGTGCTGGAGAAACAAGGCGGCTACTATCACCTTGACGCCGAGCCCCGTACCCTGACCGGCAAGGATCACCGTCCCGCCTTTGGCGATGACGGGGATTACTGGTCCAAGCCCCAGGTCGAGACCCTTTTCCGGGCTGTCTACGAGATGATGAACGAAGCCGACCCGCAGGCCTATCCCATTTTTTATTAGGGAAAAAGAGCCGGGAGACAAGAGGCCATCCCCTTACCGCAGCAGGCGTTGGTACGACCGCCCCTGATCGTCGCGCAGGTCCAGGAAATAGATCCCCCGCGCGCCCTGCGGGCGCGGAATGTGGTAGGGCCCCGCCTGTGGCGACAGATCTTGACTTAGCAGGCTACGCCCCATGGCGTCTACGATCCGCACCTTGAGCGGCCGGCCGCTCTCGACGGCAAAGCGCAAGGAAGGAGAACCCGTTTCGCTGAGCCAGCGCACCGGCAGCGGCGGTGCGGCCGCCAAGCCAGTCGAGGGCCCATCTACGGCCAGATCGACTACCACCGGCAGGTGGTCCGACATCTGTTTGAGCGCCAGGCAGACATTGAAGGGCACCGAACTGTTGCCGCTGCAGCCCAACTCCTGGTTGTAATAGCTGCCGTTATTGCCTGGAGCGGTATAGCTACCCGGCACCAGATGCAGGCCCGCCAGGCCGCTCATCACGGGCCGGCTGGCGAGGATAAAATCAAAACGGTCGTCCATCCCGCCGCCGGACCCACAGTCCGGGGAACTGCTACGGGTGGATTGGGTGTGGGCTGCTGCCCCGGCAGCGCCACTCCAACCGATTGTGGCCAGTCCCAGCGGGTCCAAAAAGCGGCGGCTGGTATCGGCACCCAGCGTCAGGGTCTGAAAGGAGGCTTCGCCGGCGCTGCTCACGTTCAGGTCCCCGAGGAGCAGGATATTCTCCTCCCGGAGCCGGGTACCGGCCCAGCTCATGATATTCTGGGCATTGACCTGTCGCTGGTTCTGGTCGTTGGTGCTGCTGCCGGCCTTGAAGTGGGTCACCACACAGGTCAAAAAGGTGGTGTCCCCACCGGGCGGCACCGGCTTATGGTAGAGGTAGTACACATTCACATCACGGATGGAACCGGTGATGACTTCGCCCCCCTTATAGCCAACCACCGTTTCGTCATAAAACAGCAGGTTGACCCGGTCCGAGCTGGCCTGATTGGTAAAAGGGGCATAGGCAATGTCCGGGTTGTAGGCAAAGGAAACATCCCGGATGCCATTGGCCAACAATACGTTGGGGCCCAGCTCATTGACCGTAAAAATTTGGGGCCGTTCATGGGCGAGAATCTCGCCCAGCCAGTCATATTTGTCCACCACGCTCACCCCGGGACAAGAGAGTCCAAAGGCGAGGAGGTTGTAGTGCATCACCCGCAGGGTGTCGGCCTGGGCCCGAAGGGCCAGCGGTGTTCCCAGCAAAAGGAGCCAGGTCAGAAAACGAAGCGTCATACAGATATGGATTGCGATGGCGTCGCAAGGTACAGCCTGGCTCGCGGGGATTCAACCATGGAGAAAAAGTCAGAGGTCAGATCGGTAATAACAAGGCAGAGAAGCAGGCAGGCGTTTACCCGATACAGACAGACGAGGCAGATCAGTAAGACCAGGTGCGTTTGACGGGATTGTAAAAGGCGATGCCGACCTTAAACTGGGCATCAATGGCCGTATTGTAGGTCGAGTATGAGGTCACGAAGTAGCCGCCGAGCTTGAAGCGCTGCTTGCGGATGCGGAAGGGCCACTGCAGGCCGGCATAGAGCTCGGTGTGGAGAAAATTGCCGTCGCGAATGTAGAGGGTACCGGCCCCGCCGGAGATTTGCAGCGGCGTGCGCCGCAGCAGCGGGATCCGGTCTACGAGGCTCCCACCGAAGTCGTGCAGATAGTGGCCAAAAAGGTATTCGTTTCGGGTGCTGAAGGTGGTGCCCAGCAACTGAAAGGCTTGCAAGGGGTTAGCGAAAAGATAGGGGTCCGATCCCCGGAAAAAAGTGTAATCGGTGAAGCGCAGGTTGTTGGCTTGCAGGAAGGTACCCGCGGCGGCGTTCCAGCGGGAACGGCCCAAGGTACCAAGGACGATCTCATGATCGGCCCGCACCTCCAGAAAGTCTGAGTTCAGATCGCTGCCAAAGATCCCGGGGATGTTTTTGCGATAGGTCACCGTGAAGGTGGGCCAGCGGCTGTCGAGGACCACTTTTCGGTAGGGCTCCATCTGATAGCGCTGTCCCGGCGTGTAGCGTAGCTTCAGCTCAATCAGAAATTCCTGATAGGGATCAAAAGAGCGGGGGGTATTGCTCCCCTCCGTGAAGATCACCTCGGTCCAGTCCGCCAGACGCAGGTCGTCGATGGCCTGCCGGTCGGCATAGTCTACCGAGGCATCCAGATAGAGGCCATTGACCAGCTCCATGCGGTGGCCCACGCCCACGAAGCGCTTTTCGACGAAATTGCCCCGGCCCAGCACCGCGAGCAGGGTCTCATTGTCATTGACGAGGTCGTAGGTGTGGCCCGCCCGCACAAAGGCCCGGGCAAAGCGCCGGGGCGCGTAGCTCACCGTCACCCTCCCCTGCCCCCGGATATCCCGGTTGGCAAATCCATAGTCCACTTCTCCCTGCAGCTGCACGCTGCGCTGCCGGGGCCAGGTCTTCTGGATCTCCCCCCCAATGGCGTGGCGGTAGCCGCCCACCCCCCAGGGGCGGGGCTGGGAGATCACCGGATTAAAAAAGTACCGCATGGACCGGCCCCGGTCCCGGAAGCCGATGCCGTTGAACAGGATGTCCATGATACCCAGATGGTTGTAGATGGAATCCTGCTCCCGCAGGTATTCGGGGCTGGTCTTGTACGCGCGGATGCTGTCCTGAATCTGGGCAAAATTCATCTCTTCCTGCCCCAGGGGCAGGGGGCGCACCGCCGCCCAAAAACTGCTGTCCTGTTCAAAGGCCTCGGCCTCGGTGCGTCGCACCTCATTGCGAAAATGGTTGCGCGGGAAGCTCACCTCCAGGGCATACTCCTGATGGGTGGCGCTGCTCTCGCCCTGGAGCAAAACCTTGCCATCCTTGATGGTATAGCGATAGGTTTCTTCCCGCAACAGCCAGCGCCCCCGCGGATCAGGCTCGTAGTGATGCTGTAGCTCAAAGGTCTGAAAAAAAGGCAGATCCGAGGGTAAGATCTCCAGCCGCAGGGAATGGATTGCCCAAAGGCCGTCCACAATGATCAGGTGCCCCTTGAAATAGGGCCCTGCCGGACTCTTGGGCTGAACCGAGATGCGGTAGTGCACCCGGCCGTCCTGCATAAAGGTTTCCTCCAATCGGTAGGAATAGATGACCCGCCAGAGGGTACTGTTCAGGGGCGAGACGAAGGGCCGGTCCCCCAGGCTTGGTACGAGAAGGAGGTTTTCGTAAAAATTAAACTCGGCTTCGGACACGTCCTGGTAAAACAGGTAGGGGTCTCCCGTCGCGGTCTGATAATTACCCGCCGCATCCTCAAACATAAACTGCACACTCGGGTCGGCTTGTTCGGGGGCCAGGTTGCGGTAGCCATGGACTACGCTCTTGAAGCGATTGGGCGCGGCAAAGGAGGTGGTGGATTGGGATTCAATCAGATGTGTCACGACAGGGTCCAATCGCTCGGGGCGCAGGCTGTCGGGCCGGCTGAGCCAGATCTCTGAGCTATCCGCCCGCAGGCTCAGCCGCAGGTAGGTTTCGCAGGTATAGGTATCGTACTGCTTGAGGTAGTCTTTTTTGCGGGCAATGACCTGCTCCATAATGCCATAGGCCGGATCGCGCCGATCTCCCTGGATCTCCACTGCCGACAGTTGCAGGTCAGTGGGCGTTAGGACAAAGCGGACCGGCCCCGGCTGCGGCACCGTCACGGTATCTTGATGGCTGAGGTAGCCCAGATGTCGAAGGCGCAACACATGGGTCCCACTCGGCAGAGGCAGCAGAAAGGTTCCGTCCGTGTAGGTATGCGTGCTGCGGTTCAGCTCGGCCACCCCGATCTGCACATAGGGGATGGGATGGCCCTCGGGGTCTACGATAAGGCCCTCCAGGGTTTGGCCCTGTGCCCACACCGGAACCAGCCCGGCACAAAGGAAGACCCATATGAGAACAAGACGCATAGAATAAAAACAGGTCCGCATGGACAGAAAAGATGGAGGTGAATAGAAGGCGGGGAGGCGAGATCAAATCCGCAAAGCGATCATCAGATACGGCGTCTCGACACGGTGCCCCGAAGCCTTATCCTCAAAGGTATAGCGGAAGCGCGCCCGTTTGACCTCTTCTATCCCGGCATATTCGGCGATCAATCCATCCAATACTGCCACTTTTTCGCCCACATCCTGTAGGCAGATGGTGAGGAGCGTGCCAGGATCAGAGCCCTCTACGATGCGCCTGAACAATCGCTGCTCCTGGGCCCGCTCCTTCTTGGCAAAATGAAACATGCTGTCCAGCAAAATATGCTGGTACCCGGCAAACGGCTCAAATGTGTACACATCGGCTACGACGCCCCGCAGCGGGAGGTCTTCCCGCTGGGCCACGGCATGAAGCTGGTTAATCCCTACCTCGGAGTAATCCACTCCCGTGACCACATACCCCAACCTGGCCAAGGCGGCGGCATCTCTTCCCTGGCCACAGCCCAGGTCGAGCAGCTTTCCCCTGTCCGCTTGTTGGGCATAGAATGCGACCAGTTCGGGATAAGGCGCACCAACGTAATCTTCGGTTTGATAATAGGAATCGTAAGCAACGGGCATCTTGCGTGTGTTGGTTTCGTCGTGTTTCCACCTCCCTCTAGACGCCATCGGGCCCGTGAAGGTTGGCTGGGTCAGGGATTCCCCCACTGCTGCCGGGCAAAGTCCAGATAGCGGGACCAGTCCCAGGGGGTGATGTCGTGGGGGCCGGGGCGCAGATGGTAGCCCAGCCGGCTCCGGATCGCCGGCGCCCCTTCTTCCTGATACAGGTCATAGATCGCGGCCGCAGCCTCCTGGGCCAGGGCCTCGCCCCGAGGGTCGGCCCACTGGTCTTCGCTGGCCGAGGCCACATAGAGCGGCCGCGGGGCCACCAAGGCCATCACCTGATGCTGATCAAAGGGCAGTTGATCCTCGCCCTCATTATAGGTGTGAAAGCGAGGGCAAAACCAATGCGGAAAGCGGGTATTGAGGTGAATGAGCCGCTCGCCGATCCGGCGACGGGAGAGGGCCGCCCCGCCACTGCCGATGTTGTTGGAGATAACCATGGCAAAACGCTCATCTTTCGCGCCCGCCCAGAGGGCGGCCTTGCCGAGGCGTGAGTGCCCGATGACGGCCACCCGCCCGGCATCCACCTCGGGCCGGGTTTCCAGATAGTCCATGACCCGGCTCAGGCCCCAGGCCCAGCCCGCCACGCTCCCCCAGCTGCTGGAGTCGGTTTCCATAGCCATCAGCCCATGGACCCCATTGAAAAAGCCGTCGTCCCAATCGGGATCAAAATCCCCGGCGTAGACTGTCGCCACGCCAAAGCCCTGGCCTACGATCTGAGCGATGGGCCAGCGATTGGACCGCACGCCCCGGGAGTTTTCCGTGGCGCGGTGGTTGACCAGGCCGTAGTCCGGCCGGTCATAGGTCCAGCCCTGGGGCAGGGCGATACCCGGATCAGGATGCAGGCTTTGGTTGCCAAAGAAATTGAGGCCCAGAAAGACCGGGACCGGCCCCAGGCCGGTATCGGCGGGGAGACAGAGCAACAGGCGGTAAAAGAGGGCCCGCCCCTCGTGCTGTAGCACGAGTTCGACCTCTTCGGCCCGGACCTGGGCCGGGGCCAGGTCCAGCGGAACCCGGCGCACCTCGCGCTGCCGGGGCAGCGCGGCGGGCGGACGGCCATACATCTCGCGTTCCATCTGCGCGATGAGGCCAGCCCGCTGGCGTTCCCAGGCTTGGCGGCTGTGTCCTTTGGGGAGCAAAGGTGGCAGGGTGTAGGCCGGGATGGCCGCTTCGTCGTAGATCGCCTCGGGAAGGTCCTGAGCCGAAAGCGACAGGTTACACATCAGCAGCAGCAACAGACAGGTACGCATAGGGAATCAGATTGCAGAAAGGGTTCAGCTAGTGGCGCCGAGCCGCGCCGCAAGTTCGGCCAGGCCGGTAACCTGCAGGTCATAGAGCTCAGTGGGCGGTGGGGCTTCGGTCCCGGACACCCAAACGGTATACATGCCCAGGTTGCGCCCAAAGGCCAGGTCGCCGGGAGTGTCGCCCACCATGATGGTCCGGGCAAAGTCGATGTCGGGGAAATCCCGCTGGGCCTGCTGGCCCAGGGCGGGGGCCGGCTTGCGGCAGTTATGGGGCTGATCTCGCAGGTCCGGGCAGGCGTAGATCCCGTCTAGGCGGGCTCCGGCCGCAACAAGCTCAGTAGACATCCGATCATGGATAGCGGCCAGATCGGCCGGCCGCATCAGGCCTTTGCCTACTCCCTGCTGGTTGGTTACCACCACCATGCGACCAAATCGAGACCGAAAGTGGGCCATCGCCGATGGCACCCCAGGCAAAAACACAAATTGTCCCCAGTGGGTTACATAGGCGCCCGGCAGGCGCTCGTTGATCACGCCGTCCCGATCCAGAAACAGGCTCCAGCTGCGGTCGATTTGGGCAAAAGGAATGTGGGGCATAAAACAAACATAAGCCAATCTGCTCCGCCGGTCAAGCGCTTATCTTAGTTGCATTCCCCCGCCGCATGATGCATCTTGCCTTGTCCACCGGCCAGTAGAGGCCATTTTTACCAAAATCTCTGATTGATCCCTATGTCTGAGCAGACTCCCTCCTTCAACGTCATCGGAGCTGGCCTCGCCGGCTCCCTCATGGCCCTGTACCTGGCCCGCAAGGGGTATCAGGTGCACGTCTACGAGCGCCGGCCCGATATGCGAAAGGCAGCAGTGGAGGGCGGTCGCTCCATCAACCTGGCCCTCTCGGCCCGGGGCATGCACGCCCTGCGCGAGACCGGTCTGCTCGACGAGATCATGACGCTCGCCCTGCCTATGTACGGCCGTATGATGCACGACCTGGAGGGCGGCATCACCTACCAGCCCTATAGCCACGATCCCAGGGAGTGCATCTACTCCGTGAGCCGCGCCGAACTGAACATACGCCTCATGAACCACAGCGAGGCCCACACCCGCACGACCTACTACTTTGACCATCGCTGTGAGGATGTGGATCTCGAAAGCGGGGAAATCATCCTGCGACACCTGCCCAGCGGGGAGCTGCGCACGGCGGCCGGCACACGTACCATCGCCTCCGACGGCGCGTTTTCGGCCGTGCGCTACGCCTTGCAAAAAACCCCGCGTTTCAACTTTTCCCAGTCCTACCTCGACCACGGCTACAAAGAACTCACCATCCCGCCCGGCCCGGACGGCAACTTTGCCCTGGACCCCAAGGCGCTCCACATCTGGCCCCGGGGGCAATTCATGATGATTGCCCTGCCCAATCCGGACCGTACGTTTACCTGTACCCTGTTCTTCCCCTTCGAAGGCCCTCTCAGCTTTGCCTCGCTACAGACAGAGGAAGAGGTGGTTACCTTCTTTGCGCAGCAATTTCCCGATGCGGTGCCCCTCATGCCCACCCTGCTGGAAGACTATTTCCACAACCCCACCGGCTCGCTGGTGACCATTCGCTGTGCGCCCTGGATTCTGGGGGACCGGATCGCCCTGCTGGGCGATGCGGCTCATGCCATTGTGCCCTTCTTTGGACAGGGGATGAATGCGGCCTTTGAGGACTGCGCGACGATGAGTGCCTGCATCGACCAATATGCCCCGGATTGGGGCCAGGTATTTGAGCAGTACCAGCAGCAACGCAAGGAAAACAGCGACGCCATCGCCACCATGGCGCTGGAAAACTATATCGAGATGCGCGACAAAGTCGCGGACGAGGAATTCCTCTTCCGGAAGGCGGTCGAGCACCACCTGGAGGCCCATCTCGACAGCTATCGCAGTCGGTACGAGCTGGTGTCCTTTACCCGCGTCCCCTACGCCGAGGCGCTCCGGCGCGGGCAACAAAACCAGGCGATCCTCGCCGAACTCACCCGCGGGCTGGACAGCCCGCAAGAGGTAGACCTGGCCGAAGCGGCCCGACTGGTGGCCGAGTCGCTCGGCTAGCCCACCGGCGGATGCCCGCCGGGAGGTGGCTGATGACTCCCTGCCCGCATACCCGCTTCGCCCCGCACCTCCGCGATGCGCTCGCGCACCTCATCGGCTTCGTAGGTGTAGCCGTTTTCCTCGTAAAAGCCCAGGCACTGCTCGTAATAGGGCAGCGCCCGCTGGTACTGTCCCTTCGCCCAGCGCACGTGCCCCGCAGAGCGCAGGAAGTTGGCGCGGGTGATGGCCTCATCAAAGGCCGCCAGCAAGGGCTCGCCCTTGCGGAGGTAAGCCTCGGCCTGGGCCAGGTCCCCGGTATGGAGACAGAGGTCCATCAGCTCCGTCAGGATCCAGCACTCATTGCTCGGATTACCCAGCTTGCGGGTCAGGGCCAGGGCCCGCCACAAAATCTGAAAGGCTTGTTGCGAATTATCCTGCGCTTGCCAGAGCTGGGAGGCAATCACGAGACTGACCACCACCGACCGCTGCTGGTCGTTTTCCTCATAATAATTCAGGACCGCCTGATTGAGCTCCAGGGCGGCGGCGTATTCCTCCTGTCCCTGCAGGATCAGGACCCGCGATTGCATGATCTCGGCCCGGGTCCCCCAGTCCTGAATCCGGGCCAGAATGTCCTCCGCTTCTTCGTAATAGGCATTGGCGGCCTCCAGATCGCCATGGACCTGCTTGATGGTGCCGAGCTGACTCAGGCTGCTGGCGATCCGGCCCTCTACCCCGAGCGACTTGTCGATGTCCAGCGCCCGCTGGGCATAGGCCAGGGCTTCGGTCCCATCAAGGAGAAAGTCGATGCTCAGGTTATAGCAGGCATTGGAAATCTCGACCTTGTCGGCCAGCGCTTCAAACTGCGCAAGGGCCTTCCGGGTAAGCGTGATGGCCTGCTCGCTCTGTCCCATGATCCGATAGATGCGCCCCTGGCTTTTGTAGACCTGGGCCAGGCCCCGGGTGTCTTCGAGGGCATCAAACAAGGCCTCGGCCTTGCTGAGTTCCTGCGTCGCGGCCTCGTAGTTGTCGCAGGCAAAGTGGACCTGGCCCACCTCCAGGTGGGCTTCGGCTCGCTGCGCCGGGGAGCCTTTGGCCAGCTCAAAGAGGTCCGGAATCAGGCTGGCTGCCTGCTGGGATTGCTGGCCCAACCGCAAAGCCTGCGACAGCAGGCGACGGGCTTCAAAGGAACCTTTGAGGGCAGGCCGGTCGACCTGTAGATCCGCGATGACCGCATCATAATGCTCCAGGGCAATATCGGCCCGGGCCTTGAGCAGGCGCACCGCCAGTTCCTGCTCGGCGGACTGATTGTTCGGCGGCAGCGCCTCCAGCAGCGTCATCGCCTTGCCTGCCATGTGGGCACATTCCACAAAGGCAAAGGCTTTAAAATGTCGCTCTGCGGCCTCCAGGTGTCCGCTCAGCAGGGTATCGAAGGGATCTTCGGCCGGTGGCCGAGCCTCGGGGCGGGCCGAAGGGCTGGCGGCAGGCGCCTCTGCCACGGGGGGAAAC
>RFHL01001110.1 GCA_003696875.1 Bacteroidota bacterium
ATTGGTGCGCTGGGTCTCGGGTTCGCCTGTCTCGACGCTGTCGTAGAGTGACTCAGCCAGGCCGATGATGCCGTTTAGCGGGGTGCGCAGCTCATGGGAGGTGTTGGCCAGAAACTGGTCCTTGAGCTGGTCGATTTCCTGCAAGCGCTCGGCCCGCTGCTTTTCAAGCTTGGCGGCTTCTTTTTGCCGGAGGTAGTTGAGGCGTTGCCAGCCACCCAGGGCGATGACCGCCAGGAAGCCGAGGCCGGCGATGAGCCAGTTGCGGTTGCGCTGCTCGCGTTCCAGCTGCAGGCGGCGGCGCAGGTTTTCCTGTTCCAGGCGGGCGCGGTCCCGGTCCAGGGTGGCGGCCTCTTTTTTGAAGCGGGTGAGGGCAAGTTCTTTTTGGCGGAGGACCTCCTCTGTTTCGGCCAGCAGGGCTTCCAGGGCCCCAGATTCCACATTGCGAGCCGACTCGGCGGCGGCTTGCCGCTGGGCGATGTTTTGTTCGATCACAGCCATTTGGGCCTGGCTTTCGGCCTGTAGCTTGCGTTGCCGGATCAGGAGATACTCTTCCTCAATGGGCCGGGCGAGATCCAGCTCGCCCAAACCCCGGTAGGCGTCGTCGAGGCGCAGGAGCGCCCGCAGCAGCAGGGCGGTATCCTGCTGGGCCCGGATGGGGGGGAGCGCGCCCTCCAACGCGCGGCGGGCGCGGCGCAGGTTGCCCAACTGCAGGTGGGCCTCGCCGGTCAGCACCTGGGCAAAGGTTTCTGCCTGGGGAAGGGACAAGCCACGGGCCAGCTTTTCCGCTTCCTGGGCGTAGTCGAGCGCCGCCTGGGGTTCACGGAGACGTAGGGTGTCACTGAGCTGGATCAGCAGCGGCAGCCGATCCTTGTCGGTGGCGGCTTGCTCCAGGCTTTGGCGCAGCTCGGTGACGGACTGAGCCTGAGCGTATGGCAAGAAGAAACCCAGCAGAAAGAGGCTGATTAGCAGGGTTCTATTCATGTGGAAGGATGCATCATATGGGCCAAAACAGAGCGGGAAAAGGGCTGCTGTTCGAAGGTACGAAAAATCTTTTGCTTGGCGTTTGAGGAAGGCTATGCGAGGAGCCTTCCTCATAATACTGCCAGGCGTGAGAGGTACCTGAATTGCCGAAGCCGGCAGGGATGCGGATTTTTTCTACCTAATTTTAGGTAGTGCTGAAAAGGCCCTATATTTGGCGGCTAATCAATATTGGCTAGCAAAAGGCCAAATTTTTTTTCCACAGGCGCAATTGGATCCGAACAATTCGCCTTTTATTTTGGTTTGCTCCTTAGATTCAGTCTAAATAAACTTGGCTATATGGCAGAACAGCACATCGCTCCCGAAGCGCTCTCTGAAGACGAAAAGCTGATTCAGGAGGTAACGGAGCAGAAATACAAGTATGGTTGGACCACGGATGTCGAATCAGATAAGGCCCCCAAGGGCCTGAACGAGGACATCATCCGCTTCATTTCCGCCAAGAAAAACGAGCCAGAATGGATGCTGGCGTATCGCCTGCGGGCCTTCGAGATCTGGCAGAAGATGACGGAACCCGAATGGGCCCACGTTCATTATCCCAAGATCGACTTTCAGAATATCCACTACTATGCGGCCCCCAAGAAGAAGCCGCAGCTGGATAGCCTGGATGAGGTGGATCCCGAACTGCTGCGCACCTTTGAGAAGCTGGGCATCCCGCTTCAGGAGCAGAAAATGCTGGCTGGCGTGGCGGTGGACGCTGTCATCGACAGCGTGTCGATCAAGACGACCTATAAAGAAAAGCTCGCCGAGCTGGGGATTATCTTCTGCTCCTTTTCGGAGGCCATACAAGAGCATCCCGAGCTGATCAAGAAGTACATGGGCAAGGTGGTACCGCCTACGGACAATTACTATGCCGCCCTCAATGCGGCGGTCTTCACCGACGGCTCCTTCGTCTATATCCCGGAAGGCGTGCGCTGCCCCATGGAGCTCTCGACCTATTTCCGGATCAATGAGCAAAACACCGGGCAGTTTGAGCGGACGCTGATCGTGGCCGAGCCGGGTAGCTACGTGAGCTATCTGGAGGGCTGTACCGCGCCTATGCGCGACGAGAATCAGTTGCATGCTGCGGTGGTGGAGCTGATTGCCAAGGATCAGGCCGAGATCAAATAC
>RFHL01001111.1 GCA_003696875.1 Bacteroidota bacterium
CCGGTGCTACCAAGGTGGAACCCCGCTGGGGTTCGGGGCTACGCCACCGGTGCTACCAAGGTGGAACCCCGCTGGGGTTAGGGGCTACGCCCCTTAGGAATGAGCATTGGGGACGCGGAGATCTGATAGCCCGCCACTGAGCGGCCGACCGCAGAGCGGTCGCACCTTTGTAGCCAATTCGAGGGGTTCCCTTCGACCCCAGCGGGGTCGGACCTCCTGCCCCCCTCGGGGCAAATACAGACATAGGACCAGGTCGCGACCTGGCCCTATGTCCCAATGGATAACGGGTCTGATATCCAGCGAAATCCCTTCGCAGTACCACCATACCAGCCTTGGCGGTCGTACCGCTCTCCTCATCCCGCCGCCTCCACCGGCGGCTTCGGGACCGGGCGGGTCTTTCCTGCCCGGCGCACGGCCTTCAACCCAAAGAGCGGCGCCAACCAGCGCAGCCGCCGGATGAGCGCAACGCTCGCATAGCAACCGCCCAGGGTGATGACACTCACCGCCGCAAAGGTCAGCCCGACCGGCAAGTCGAGGGGGAAGAGCACATACGAGCCCAGGTACAAAAAGACCATGTGCAGGATGTAGACCGGGTAAGCGGCCTGGCTCAGGTAAGGCAGCGCGGCGTGATGGCGGTTGAGATAGCGAAAGCCGAGCCCAAGCACGGCAAAGACCCAGAGATTGGACTCGATGGCCATCAGCGCCGAAGGGCTTTTCAGCCCAAAAACCAGCCAGCGGACCATAAAGAGGCCAAAGGCCAGCAACAGGTAGGCCCAGCGCCCCCGGCGCAGACTTTCCCAGAAAGACGCTCCGCTAGAGACCATCAAAAAGCCCGTGAGAAAAGCCACCATCCCCAGCCAGAAGCCATGCCAGGTGTAGGCATAGAGCTCAAAGGCCTCGGGGCGCATCACCACCGCCTCCAGCACGAAGGGGAGCACCACCAGCCCAAAGCCCAGCGGATGCCCCATCACCCGCCGGATGCCCTGCGCCAGCCGGCCCTCCGGATGCGCTTTCAGGTAGAAAAAGAGCGGCGACAAGACCAGCACATAGGCAAAGATGTTGCCCAGAAACCACAGGTGCCCCATCGTGGGCGTGTAGACCAGATCCTGCCGGTAATAGTCCTGCCACAGCAGGATGTGGATCGGCACGATGGCGACCATCCCAAACACAAAAGGCAGCAGGATGCGGCGGCTACGCTCGATCAGCAGGGCTTTCCAGTTTCGCTTGCGCAGGGCAAAGCTCACGCCCATACCCGAAATAAAAAACAGCAGGGGAATGCGCCAGATGCTGAGGAGCGACATCGGGACCTGCAGGCCCGTCGCCGGCGCGCCATGCTGGATAAAGCCGATGAGCGCGCCCCAGGGCTGGAAGCCGATGGCGATGTGATAGAAGATGAGCAACCAGATCGCGATGACGCGCAGCCAATCAATATCGTAGCGACGGGTGGGAGAGGGCATGGTCGGGAGGGCTAGTGGAATGGGTGAAATGGAAGGTA
>RFHL01001112.1 GCA_003696875.1 Bacteroidota bacterium
GCGGGCCTGGAGCCGGCCGATGACGGGCTGAAGATGACCTTTGCGGATGGAACCAGCCGGCGCAGTGACGGGCTGATCGGTGCCGATGGCATCGGTTCGCCGGTGCGGCAGGCCCTGGGCCTGGATCCTGGTTTGCGCTACAGTGCCTATACCTGCTGGCGCGGGGTGGTGGAGGTCGACCTCCCGCCCGACGAGACCAGCGAAACCTGGGGCCGCAGGGCCGTTTTGGCATCGTGCCCCTCACCGGGGGGCGCGTATACTGGTTTGCCACCCGCAATGCCCCGCCGCGCGACGCGGGCATGGGAGCCTGGCAGGTCGCCGACCGGCAACAGAATTTTGCGGCCTATCCGGCCGATGTGCAGCGCGTCCTGGCAGCGATGCCAGACGAGGCGCTGCTCTGGCACGACATCCGTGACTTTGCCCCCATCCCGGCTTTTCACCTGGGGCGGGCGCTGTTGCTGGGCGATGCCGCCCATGCCACCACGCCCAACATGGGACAGGGGGCCTGTATGGCCATCGAAGATGCGGCGGTGCTGGGCAATCTGGTGGCTCTGCACGGCCTGGGTGAGGCGACCTGGGGGCGCTTTTCGGCGCTTCGGGTGCCCCGCACCCGGGCGATCGTGAAGCAATCTCACCCACTGGGCCGTATGGCCCAATGGGAGGGGGCATTGGCCCGGGCCTTGCGGGACACCCTCACCCGGCTGGTGCCAGCCGGGATGACCCGGCGGCAGATGCTGGCGCTTTATCAGGTAGACCTGGCGGCTTCTAACACCAGCGGGTTATAGTGCGATCTTCCGGACCGGGTCATTAACCAGAAATGCCGCCCCCGGAGGGGCGGCATCCGCCATATGTACAAAAAGAATCTTGAGTGACTTGGGTGAATAGAAAGATCAAGAAGGCAGCGATTCCGCCACCAGTTCCGCGAGGTCCTTGACCACGACGGAATCTTCCTTTTCGAAGTGCTTCACGCCGTCGCTCAGCATGGTCATGCAGAAGGGGCAGGCCGCCGCAATCACATGGGCTCCAGTGGCGAGTGCCTCCTCAGTGCGTTCAATATTGATCTCCTTGTGGCCTTTTTCGGCATCCTTGAACATCTGGGCGCCGCCCGCGCCGCAGCAGAGTCCTTTGGTGCGGCAGCGTTTCATTTCCACCAGATCGGCGTCAAAGGCTTCGAGCACCTGCCGGGGGGCTTCGTAGATTTTGTTGGCACGCCCCAGATAGCAGGAGTCGTGATAGGTGATCTTTTTGCCCTTGAAGTTGCCACCCCCGGCCAACTTGATTTTGCCCTCGTTGATGAGTTGTTGCAAGAAGGTCGAGTGATGGATGACCTCGTAATTCCCCCCCAGGGCGGGGTATTCGTTTTTGAGGGTATTGAAGCAATGGGGGCAGGCGGTGATGATCTTCTTCACCTCGTACATGTTCATCACCTCAATATTCTGCATGGCCTGCATCTGGAAAAGAAACTCGTTGCCGGCCCGCTTGGCGGGATCGCCGGTACAGGTTTCTTCCGCCCCCAGGACGGCAAAGTCGATCTCCAGATGCTGCAGGATCTGCACAAAGGCACGGGTCACCCGCTGGTAGCGGGCGTCGTAGGACCCGGCACAGCCCACCCAAAAAAGGTATTCGGGCGTTTGGCCGGCGGCAGCTTGGTCCGCCATCGTAGGCACAGGGGAGA
>RFHL01001113.1 GCA_003696875.1 Bacteroidota bacterium
CCCATCGTTGCGGTAGAGGAAACTGGCCTGGGCGCCGGCATTGGCGACAAAGAGGTCGGGGTCGCCATCGTTGTCATAGTCGCCCCAGCTCGCCCCTACGGAGCTGCCCGCATCGCTGCCGATGTCGCCGCCGAGGATTTTGGCAAATTGCCCGTTGCCCTCGTTGCGATAGAGGCTGTTGGGGGCGTTGCGGTCATTGGGGACAAAGAGGTCCGGGTCCCCGTCCAGGTCGTAGTCGGCCCAGACCGCCCCCAGGCTGTAGGCGGCTTCCTCCACCAGGGGACCCGCCCCGGAAGCGAGGCTGAAGGTGCCGTCTCCGTCGTTGTGCCAGAGGGTGTTGAAGCGGGTGGGCATGTAGTCGGTGACAAAGAGATCCAGGTAGCCGTCCTGGTCATAGTCGACCCAGGCAGCGCTGTGGCAGTAGCCATTGTAGTCAGACAAGGCCCCGGCATCGACCCGGGTGAAGCTCCCTCCGTCGTTGCGGTAGAGGTGGTTGACGGCCCCCACATTGCTGGCGACGAAGACGTCGGGATCGCCATCGTTGTCATAATCGCCCCAGGTAGCGGATACGGCCGAACCCAGATCGCTGGTGAGGGCACCGCCGCTGACTTGCACAAAAGTGCCATTCCCCTGGTTGTGATATAGCCGGTTGGGACGCTGCGGGTCGTAGGTGGGGACGAAAAGGTCTTGATAGCCGTCTCCGTTGTAATCGACCCAGGCAAAGCCCCAGGTGTCCTCGCCGTCGGTGACAGCAGCCCCGGCTTCAGGCTGCCGGGCCAGCATCAGGCTCTGCTGGTCGTTGGTACGGTTGGTCACGCCCTGGGAGGAGGCAGCCTGTTCGTACACGCCGTTGAGTTCTCCGGAAAGGCTGTAGTCCACCGGGATCACGGTCTGGTCCGGGATAGGACGCCCGTCATGGTAGTTGGCGCTGACGACGATCTCGGTGGTCGCCTCGTACTGGTGACTGCCGTCCAGAGCGGGCAGGCTGTCAAAGCGGACCAGGGTATGGCCCGTATTCGCTTGTGGTTCGGGACTGCCCTGATAGGTAGTCTGATCGGCCAGATCGTCAAGCTCGGCACGGCTCACCGTGCCACCGTCCCCCACCAATACTTCCAGGGTGGGATTGGCCAGGATCTGGCCGGGCGACAGGTCAATATGGGCACGGATGGTCAGGGTATCTCCTGGCTGGGTGCGGTCCTGGTCGGTATCCGACCGCAGGCCAAAGCCCTGCGGCAAGGAGGTGCCGCAATAGGCCATCCAGTTGTCGTTGAAATTGGTATTGAAGACGGAGATGGGCTGATCGGCGCTCACAAAGAGGTAGGGCCGTTCCGGTCCGGAATTGGGGTTTCCGTCCCCGTTGTAGATGCTTTTCCATTCTGCCAGAGTCAGGTAGGCATCCACATAGCGACCCGGCTGAATCTGATAGGTGCGGTTGATCACCTGCCCACCGGTGTGGGCGTCAGTTACCTGTACGGTCGCCCCATTCTGAGCAAACAGATAGAGGTGGCTGGCGGCGGAGAATTTGGTGTTGGTGAAGGGATCGGATACGTTGCTTTCGTATCCGGGAGGGGCCATGTAGGCCAGAAACTCCGTACCGGCAGTGGTCCCGTAGCGGGATGAGAGCATGGAAGCGACGTCAGACGTACCGGGCGAACCGGTTTCCAGCCAGTTGGCTTCAAAAACGGACACCTTTTTCCCGCTGCTGCACTGCACCCGAAATACCCCGTCCAGGTTCCCGGAGTAGGAGATCCAGTCGGCCGGATCCAGGGCGTCCAGCGTCCAGGTCTGGATATTGACCCAGCTACCCTGCTGGTAGAAGTCGAGAGATACGCTGTTGGCATCGTCCCAGGAGACGATGCGGATTTCCTGTTCCCGGGCACTCTGGTAGGGCACCGCAAAGTAGAACAGTTCTCCCGCTGAGGAGCCATTGCCCGAAGGTACATAGCCCCCGCCATCGCGGGCATTGCCCCAGAGGGCTCCATACTGGACGGTGACGGGCTTATTGGTTTCCACCAGGTAGGTATGACCTGATTGCAGGATGTTGCGCCCCTCAGGGTAGTGCCAGAGGATTTCTTCGCCCACCATCAGCTCCCGCTGCGCCACCACCTGGTTGGCGCTGAGGTTGACCTGGGTATAGCCCGAGCCATTGAGGGCCTGGGTGGATACCTGCTTGATGGTCACCGTGGTGCTGTCTTCGTAGGCGAAGACGTTCAGGTCCCGGGGCGAGTTGGTGGTGGGAGGCGAATAGACAAAAAAGCGCGTCCCGCGCGAGCTCTTGTTGGTGGCGGGCACCCAGTCGTGCTGCCAGTCCGACTTGGTGGACTGGGAGGTCAGGATGAGCTTATCGCTGGTGACAATGAAGTAGTCCCCATCCTGCTTGGTGGCGGACTCACCGCGGTGGGGAGCATCGTCATTCACCCCA
>RFHL01001114.1 GCA_003696875.1 Bacteroidota bacterium
CGGTTTCCCCCCAGGCTGATGTAGAGGTAGTCCCGCAGCCAGGTGGAGAGGGAGATGTGCCAGCGCCGCCAAAATTCCCGGATGCTGGCCGACTGATAGGGCGAGCGAAAGTTGAGAGGCAGGCGGTAGCCCAACAGCAGGCCAATGCCGATGGCCATATCGCTGTAGCCGGAAAAGTCGCAGTAGATCTGCAGGGCGTAGCCGTAGACGCCCATCAGGTTCTCGAAGCCGGAGTAGAGCGCCGGGGCCTCGAAGACCCGGTCCACGAAGTTGGCGGCGATGTAGTCGGAGATCACGGCCTTCTTGAAGAGGCCGGTGGTGATGAGCAGCAGGCCCAGGCCCAGGTCTTCGCGGGTGACCCGGGCGTCTTGCCGGATTTGAGGGAGGAAGTCCGCGGCCCGTACGATGGGCCCTGCCACCAGCTGCGGAAAGAAGGTGACGTAAAAAGCAAAATCCATCAGATTGTCCACCGGCTTGAGTTTGCCCCGGTACACATCGATGGTGTAGCTCATGGTCTGAAAGGTAAAGAATGAAATCCCCACCGGGAGAAAGATGTTGGCGGGGCTCAGGGGCTCATGTAAGAGCAGGTTCAGGGTATCAATGAGGAAATTGGTGTACTTGAAGTACCCCAGGATACCCAGGTTGGCGAGCAGGCTCAGCACGAGCCACCGGCGGCGCTGTTTGGGATCTTCGCTTTTCCCCATGGCCCTTCCGATGAAAAAATCGATCAGGGTTGAGGCGATAAGCAGCAGGAAAAAGAGGCCGCTGGATTTGTAGTAAAAAAAGAGGGAGAAGAGGGTCACATAGCCGACCCGCAGGGGCTTGCGGCCGGCCAGGAAGAGGTAGCCCCCCATGAACAGCAAAAAAAACAGCAGGAAGACCTGCGTGTTGAACAGCATCGGGGCCGCCGGGTCATAGACAAAAAGGGCAGGAAGCTCCTGCCAAAAGTTCCCCAGCCGGGTCCAAAGGTTATCGAAGCGATCGATAAGCCCCATAGCCGTCAATAATTGCTTGATACAGAAGCCGGGCGGCGAGTTCGTAGCCCGGTTGGGTGAGGTGTAGGCGGTCGCCCTGGGCGAGCCCCGACTGGTACCAGGCCGAGATCGACTCGGCCCCGCCCATGATGTCGTAGAAATTCCAGCAGGCCAGGTCCTGACTCAGCGCATAGCGGAGGAGAATATCGCGGGCTTGCTGCACCTGCGGGTTGGGGTAGCGTCGCGCCCGATAGGCATCGGGCGGGGTGGTCACCAGGATGTCGGCATGGGGCAGGTACTGCTCCAGCCGGTGGACAAACTGGTCCACCTCGGCATAGAACCCCCCGCCCCGAAAGCTCGGGTCGGCGGTTTCGTTGGTGCCCAGAGAGATGATGACCAGATCCGGATGCAGAGCCTGAAGCTGCGGCCAGAAGTAGGCCGCCCGGTTGTAATCGGAAAACTTGGCCCCATTGACCCCGATCATGTGGTACAGAATCCCGGATGACCGATAGTTTTCCAACACCATCCCGTACAGGGTCAGCGCCGATTGTTGCGGGCGCTGTACGTGGCCCCGCAGATAGAGCTCGGTGGTGGGTTCCTCCAGGTACATGCTCGTCGCAAAGGGGGACCCCGCTTGGGAGAGGGACAGGATGTTGCTACCAGGTGCGGGCGCCTCGGAGGGGGTAGGGAGAGCGTCAATGACCTTGGACCGGCGAATGAGCAGGCGCTGGCCGGCATAGATCCGGCTGTCTGTCAGGTGATTCAGACTCTTGAGCTGCCGGATGGGCACCTTGTAGCGGGCAGCCAGGATGCCTAGGCTCTCGCCGGTCTTGACCTCATGGTAGAGGTCTTTGACCGGGCCGGTCGTAGGGGGAATCATGGGGCGCTGACTCAGTTCCAGGTCAAAGGCGGCCGTGCCCTTGTCAGTCAAAAGGGTCACCTTGTTGAAGCCGTAGTCGAGGCCGCTCGCGGCCTCCTTTAGGCTGATTTGCAACTGGAAATGCGGATCGCGGGTTTGCAGGGTAAAGCCGCAGAGGCCGATGGGCAAAGCCGGATCCCGGTCGATAGCCCGGCTGCATTGCCAGTAGACTTCACTGTCGGAATACAGGTCCAGCGGGCTGTTGGTGTGGGCGACCCGATAGGGAAAGACCAATCCCCGGCCTGCCGAGCCAAAGCGCTGCTGCAGCGCTTGCCGCAGATAACCTGAAAACCAGTCGGCCTGGATGTGGGAGTCTCCGATGTGAACAATGTTGACGGTGCGCACCTCGCCCCGCTCCAGGCGCTCCAGTTGCCGGTACAGGTGCAGCAGGCCCCGGCTATGGTTGTCAATCCGGTTCAGATCCCGCCGCAAAAAGGGGTAGCTGTCTCCCTGGGCTGCCACTGGCAAGGCAATGGGCTGACCTGGCAAAGGGGGGGCGGTCAGAAGAACCGTGATTCCCCATGTCAGCCACAAGATGTAGGTCTGTATACGCATGATCCGCTACCACTGCCCTGCCCAAATCCGTGCCAGCCTGCACTGGGAGCAAGTGGCCGCTAAGATAGAAAAATTCCAGCCGGTGTAGGTAGGCCTGGGAATGAAAGGAACATTCTGCGTCCTCAGTTGCCGTTCGGTCCGGTATGGCATTTTCCCCTATCTTTCCCTACGTATCTTTTTTCGTCCAACCCCTACCCCATGACCTATCAAACCCTCCTCCTCGACCAAAGCGAAGGGATCACCACCCTCACCCTCAACCGCCCCGAGGTCCTCAATGCCCTCTCCCCTCAATTGGTGCAGGAACTGCGGCAGGCCGTCGCGCAGGTTGCCATGGACCGGAGCATCCGGGTGCTTGTGGTGCGAGGCGCCGGCCGCGCCTGGTCGGCCGGGGTGGATCTCAAGGCCCTGCAGGCCGGGATTCAGGAGGGACAGTTTACCGAAGCCGGCATCCTGGAGGATGGCCTGGCCCTGATCCGGGACTTGCAGACCATGCCCCAGGCCACCATTGCCCAGGTACACGGCCACGTGTATACCGGGGCCCTGGAGCTCATGATGGCATTTGATCTGGTGGTGGCGGCCAGCGACACCCGACTGGGGGACACCCACGCCAAGTGGGGCATCCTGCCTAAATGGGGCATGACCCAGCGCCTGCCGCGCCTGGTGGGCTTGCGCAAAGCCAAGGAAATGAGCTTCGCCGCTCAGGCCATCACCGGCGAAGAAGCAGCCCGCCTGGGCCTGGTCAACCGGGCGGTGGCGTCAGAGGAGCTAGAAACCACCGTAGCCGAATTCTGCACCGCCATCTGCGCCAACAGTGCGCAGACCATCGCCGCCATGAAGCAGCTTTACCATCAGGGCTGGCAAGGGACCCTGGCCCGGGGCCTGCAGGGAGAACTGGATTGGGAAACCCCTGTGTCCGATCGGGGCGACTTCCTCCGGGATTTTGAGCAGCATAAATAGAGGCCCGGCGCTCCCCTAAATCCCCTCTTTGAGGTAAACCGGCCGGGCCCGGCGGCCCGTGCCATAGCGCGTGGTCAGCTCCCGCATCAGCATGGAGTAAATCCCGGCATGCTGCAGGGGCGCCGGCAGGGTCGTATCAGCGGTCATGCCAGGCTGGAAGCCATAGGCCTCAAAGCCCGACAGCAGGGCCGAATCCCGGCTGATCAGATGTACCGGGACCTCCAGCCCATCGCCCCCGTAGTAGGTGAGCGCCGGTGGTTGGTGATCGCCCAGCACGATGAAGAGCGCGTCCTCGCGCGGGTGGCTCAGGATAAATTCCTTGGCCATCTGCAGATCATAGCGAATAGCCTTGGCATACCGAAAGGCCATTTTGTCCTCCAGCCGGGCCATAAAGCGGTCGTAGCGCCGGGTGACGGTATCGGCGATGGGGATGTGGTAGGGGTCCTCGGTGATGCTGTCCAACTGCCGCCAGTCCGCCACCACGGGCGGCGGCGGGAACCAGGGCACATGCGAGGCCATGGTGATGAAGAAGAGAAAGGTCGGCTTAGTCGTATCCCCTACCACCTCATCCCGGAAATAGCCCAGCGCATATTGATCCGGAATCCCACCGTGAAAATCGTACTCGAAGCCTTGGTAGGGAATATCCCCGTGCTTGACCCAGCGGTCAAAGCCGAAAAAGTTGTCCTGCAGGGCGTAGGCCTCCTCCGTACTCGCTTTTTGCTTGGAAAAGGTCTTCATCCGGTACACCCCATAGCCCTGCCCTTTCAGATAGTGCATCAGATGCGGGTAATTGGGGTGCAGGCTCAGCAAGTCATTGAAGTGGAGCTGGTTATCAATCTTGACGCCGGTCATCACGGTGGTAAAGGACAGCCAGGATTTGCCTCCGAGAATGGGAGCCTCTGAGTAGGCGGATTGGCTGTGCCAACCGGCCTGCCGGAGGGAGTCCTCCAGGTTTTGGATGAGGGCGTAATAGGCATCCCGGGTCCAGGGTTTGGTGGCGATGGCCCGGCCGTAGGACTCAATGAAGAGCAGGTAAATGTCGGGCTTGCGGGCCAGCGGCATTTGATCGTAGCCCTGGTAAATGAGCTTGCCGGGAAGTTGCTCGATTTTGTTGAGATCCTCCATCACCAGCGATCGCTGGATCAGGGGTGAGGTCCATTGCACGGCAAAGTAGTCCGGCCGGAAATCCAGCCCGCGACTCCCCAGCGTGCCCAGCAGCACTAGCAGCCAGATGAGGGCCAGGCCGCCCCAGAGCGACAGGCCCGACATGCGGGCCATGAGGCGGGACAAGGTCCGGATCAGCAGTACCACCAGCGCGATCACCACCCCCAGGCCCAACAGGGCCAGCGGGTAGATCAGCCAGGACCCACCTGATAGCTGGTCCAGGTAGATAGGTAGAACTTCCTTAGCCAGCACCAGATCATTGAGAATCAGGGGATGCTGACCGTAGATCCGAATAGAGCCGGCGTAGTAGAGCTGGTAAATCAGCAGAAAAAGATACAAGCTAGTCGCCAGCCACCGCCACAGGGCCGGGCCCCGTCGCCAGCGCACTAGCAAGCCTCCCAGCGTCACCAGCAGTGCCCACTCGGCACTGAGACGGAAGAGGTCCAGGTTGCTGCGCACCAGCAGCCCTTGCCACCAGGGAGCGCCTTCGCCCCAGATTCCATGCGAAGGCAGGAAACTCACATCATCGGCATTGAAGAGATAGACCGGCAGAAAGAGCAGCAGGTTCAGGCAGACAAACAGTCCCCAGAAGGCCCAGATCGTACCTTTGGAGGAGGAAGGCGTACTCATGATTTGCCAGAGGGTATGGGGTGAGAGGTCTTGGTGCCGGTCCGGGGACGGCGCATCGCGGCGAAACTACGACCAAATGAGTAAACCACCAGCGCCGCCACCCCGATTTGCAGCGGCAGGTACCACGCAGCGGGCAATACCCAGCCCAGAATCAGGCTGAGCATCAGCAACACCGCCACCACCTGCCCGAAGTAGGAGCGTCCTTCCTTGCGGGTGGGGGGCTTGAAGTAAATCAGCAGAAGCACATAGACATAGCGCAGCAGCCCCAGTCCGATCACCCAAAAACCGATCCGCCCTTGCAGGGCGAGTTGGGTGCTCATGACCAGCACGAAAAAAGCGTCGGTCTCCTTGTCGAAGTACTCGCCAAAGAGCGACTGCGTCTGAAAACGGCGGGCCAGATAGCCGTCCAAGCCATCGGTGATGAGGATCACCAGCGCCACGGCCGCCAGCGTCCAGGGATGCCACTGCTGTCCCCAGCCCGCGATCAGCAGCAGCCCCCCCAGGCGCAGGCCTGTCACCAGATTGGCAGGGCCGCCCCACCAGCTGAGGGGTTGCCATGCCGGGCGATTGAGGAGGAAAAACAAGGCGAAGCTCACCAATCCGGTGAGCGCCAGCGGGAGGGCCTGCCCCAGCAGCCAGGCCACGCCCGTGGCCAGCAGCATGGCCCCCGCATGGCCGCGGGACCAGCGCTCAATGTGGATGCGAAGACGGACAGAAGCTGGCATGGAGAGGTCAGAAGCGAGAAGTCAGAGGCGAGAAGCCTGGGGATAAGGGAGTTGTGGGTTGTTTCCCTTGGAAGGGAAATGGGAGTGCGGCGGAAGGGTTTAGCAGAAGAGAGAGGTTCCCGATTCTCGGGATTTCACTACGTTCAACAGGAAGCGAGAAGTCAGAAGTCAGACACGCTTGAATGAGGCAAGGCCAGGGTATCCATATGCATAACTCGGATTTTCAGCTGATCGTTGGCGCTTTGGGTCCTTTTTTCGGAGAGCCAGTCGGCAAATACGCCCCGAAGCCGGGGCGAGAGCGGCAACTCGGGGATGGCTTCGCCCATAAATCCCAGCAGAAAGCGCTGCATTACCTGATGGCCCGGCGGGACCTGCCAGATGCTTTCGCCTTCGGTGAGGTGAAAGCCCTGGCTTTGCAGGATAGCGGCCATCTGCTCGGGGCCATACTTCCCCATCCCGCGCCCACTGGCGCGGGGGCGGTTCATGTGGGCCTCGTACAGGCCCGTCACCAACCGGTCGGCCCGGCTAGGCGGGGCATAGTCCATGCCGGTATAGTTCAGCGTCATGAAGAGGGCGGTCTGGCTCCGGGCCAGCTCGGCGGCAAAGCTCTCAAACTGAGCCGGAGTAAACAGGTCAAAGACTGCATTGGCCAGCACCAGTTGGGTCTGGCGCAGGTTTACCCAGCGACCCAACTCCAGCAGGGAGCCGGTTACCAGTCGCACCCGGACCGGGTGCGGTCCGCCGGCCAGGGCCAGGGTCCCATCGTTCTCCTCAACGGCCCAGCTCCGGGCTGCCGCCAGGGCCAGGATGCGGTTCCGGGCCGCCGCCACGAGGGCGGGGTCTTGCTCGACCAGCGTCCAGTCTTGCGCCCCCTCCAGCCGGTCGAGGTAGTAGCGAAAATTGGCACCGTGGCCGGCGCCGACGTCGACCAATTGCCAGGGCGGGGTTTGCCGGGCCAGCCAGGCCCGGGCCGCTGCTTCCACGCCTGCATGCCGGGCGGCTTCGTCATATGGATAGCGGACCTCCAGCCAGTCTGGCTCATAGCTGGGTTCCCGTACGATCAGGTTTTCTGTCATAGCCGGGGGATTTGTTCCGGACCAAAGGCGGCCTGCATCTGCGTCAGCAGGCCCGCCACGGCCTCGGGCCAGCCGTAGTCCCGATAGGGATCGCAGGCCTCGGCCCGGCGGCGCAAGGTACGCAATTGCTCCGGATCGGTGAGCAGGGACAATAGGCCGCGGGCCAGCGCCCCGGCGTCCGGGAAGAGGAAGCCATTTTCGCCGGGCTGTACGTGCGTCCCGGCATGGCCGCCCGCCACGGCCAGTACGGGCAGACCAAAGGCCACCGCTTCTTGCAGGGCCATACCAAAGGTCTCCATCCGGGCGGTCGACACAAAGAGGCTGGCCCGTCCGTAGGCGGCCCGTACGTCCTCCCGGCTCAGGGCTCCGAGGAGTCGCACCCGCGTCCGCAGGGCGGGCGTAGTCTCAATCAGCCGCCGCACGGCGGCGGCGTAGTCGGGTTCGATGTCGCCGGTGCCGGCGATCTCGAGTTGGAAGGGGGGCAGCGTGGCCGCCCCGGCCAGGGCTTCCAGCAGCGGCAGGATGCCCTTGCGGGCGATGAGGTTGGCGACCATCAGGACGATGGGCGGGCCCGCCGGGGGCTGGCTGTGGCCCCGCGCCACGCAGAGGGCCGGCAGCACCGTGAGGATGGGCTGGGTCAGACCCCCCTGGCGCAGGTATTGCGCCGTGAAGGGGCTGCTCACCAGAAAGCCATCATAGGCCTCCAGCCGGCTACGCTCGTGTCGCTCAAACCAATCGGCGGGGCTATGCCCTGCCGGCGGATCGAGGCTCTCCAGATGATGCACGATCAGGAGGTTGAGGGTGCCGGGCCGGTGGGTCCATACGTCCAGGTACAGGGTATCGACCCAGCAAACCCGGGCGACGGCCGGGACTTCGTCGGGTTTAGCGCGTACGACGGCTACGCCTGCCTGCGTCAGGGCTTGCAGCAGGGCGGCATTGTAGCGGTTGCCGCCCGAGGGCATGGCCTCGGGGGCGGGCACGACGACATACCAAGGCTGATCAGGCAACATCGGCCTCGTAGCTGGCCCAGGCTACATGAGACTCGCCGAGGGTGATGCGCAACTTGCCGGCAAAGGAGCCTTTGACCGCGGCGGCGATCTCCTGATGGATGTGGCGCGCCAGAAACTCGGTGGTGGTCAGCTTGCCCGCAAACTGTGGCAGGGCATCGAGGTTCTGGTACTTCAGCGGCGCGAGCGCCGCCGCCAGGGTCTTGTGGGCAATATCGATGTCGATGACGATGTTGTTTTCGTCCAGATCGGCCCGGAAAAACTCGGCATCGACGACGTAAGTGGCCCCGTGCAGCTGCTGGGCGGGACCAAAAGCCGGACTGGGGAGCGAGTGGGCGATCATCACGTGATCGCGGATTTTGACGGAAAACATTTTTTGAGAAGTCAGAGGTCGGAAGTCGGATGTCCCCGCTAGGGGATTTTACGTTTTTGATATGCCGTACAGGCGTTTTGCCGAGGTCATAGGCGAATCTTGGGGGTTGTTTCCCTTGAAAGGGAAACGGGGCGGTGCGGAAGGGTTCAGCAGGCGTCCGGAAGGTAGGAAAATGCTCCCGCTTCTCACCTCTCCCAGTCTCAATACGTGACGGTTTCCACGCCTTCGACGGTGAGGCGGTTGTCGGGGCTGGCTTCGCAGCGACCGATGATCTGGGCGTCGATCTGGAAGCGGCCGGCCATGTCGATAATTTCCTGGGCGGTGTCGGGATCGGTATAGATCTCCAGGCGGTGACCCATATTGAAGACCTTGTACATTTCCTGCCAACTGGCCCCGGAGGCCTGCTGGATCATGCGGAAGACCGGTGGCACCGGGAACATGTTGTCCTTGATCACGTGCAGGCCCTGCACAAACTTGAGGCACTTGGTTTGCCCGCCGCCGGTGCAATGCACCATGCCGTGGATCCGCTCCCGGTGGACGGGGAGTACCTGCCGCATCACGGGCAGGTAGGTGCGGGTGGGGCTGAGCAGCATTTGGCCCACATTGAGAGGGGCGTCTTCGAAGGTATCGGTCAGCTTGTATTGGCCGCGGTACACCAGCTCTTTGGGGACCTGGGGCGAATAGGACTCCGGGTAGGCCGCCGCATAGTCGTGGTGCAGCACGTCGTGGCGGGCGTTGGTGAGGCCATTGGAGCCGATGCCGGAATTATAAGCCTTTTCGTAGACGGCCTGCCCATAGCTGGCCAGGCCCACGATCACATCGCCGGCGGCGATGCCGGCATTGGTGACGACCTGCCGCCGCGGCATGCGGCAAAAGGCGGTCGCATCAAAGATGAGGGTGCGCACCAGATCCCCCACGTCGGCGGTTTCGCCGCCGGTGCTGGCCGTAGTGACCATGTATTCGCGCAGCATCTCCAGAAAGTCCTCCATCCCGTTGAGCAGGGCAGCGAGCACCTCGCGGGGGATGTGGAAGGCGTTGCGGCCGATGGTGTTGGAAAACAGGAAATGGTCGATCGCCCCGGCGCAGACCATGTCGTCGATGTTCATCACGATCCCATCCTGGGCGATACCCGCCCAAACCGAGAGGTCGCCGGTTTCTTTCCAGTAGAGATAGGCAAGGGAGGATTTGGTCCCGGCCCCGTCGGCGTGCATCAGGGTACAGTAGTCCTCGTCGCCGCCGGTGTAGTCGGGCAGCACCTTGCAAAAGGCGGTAGGGTAGAGGCCGGGGTCCAGGTTTTTGATGGCAAAATGGACGTCTTCCTTGCCGGCAGATACCCCACGCTGGGAATAGGAGTCGCTCATGATGATGCGGATATCGATGAAAAAATCCGGAAGGGGCGGCGCTGACCGCCCTGCACAATGCCGCAAAGATCGTGATTTTTTGGCGGAAGGCAGCACGATCGGCCCCCCGAACGGTTTTTTCGTTTGGAGTGGGATGGTATTTGAATGATAGTCAAATGGTTAAATGGGATTTTCTCCCCGGGGTTGTTGTGTATCTTTGTCGTTGGCTGCCGGCGGCAGCGCTTCCTTTCGCCTTTACCTCCTTCCCCATGATGCGTAGCCTTTTCCTTGTCCTGCTGCTGTCCCTGCTGCCCCGCCTGCAGGCGCAGGAGCGCTATCAGACCTTCGAAAACCGGCCCTACTATCCCGAGGCAGCCCGGCAGGCCGATGCCTATCTGGCGGAGCAATGTGTACTGGACCTATATGTGCCCCTGGGCGTGGAGGGCTTCTCCACCGTGGTCTGGTTTCACGGTGGGGGACTCACCGGCGGGGACAAATATATCCCCGAGGGCCTGCGCGGGCAAGGCGTAGCCGTGGCGGCGGTCAAGTACCGCCTGTCCCCACAAGTCAAAAGCCCCGTCTGGATCGAGGATGCGGCGGCCGCGGTGGCCTGGGTGCTGGACTCCATCGCCGCCTGGGGCGGCGATCCGGAGCGGGTCTTCGTCTCGGGCCACTCGGCGGGGGGCTACCTCGCCAGCATGGTGGGCCTGGACCGGCGCTGGCTGGCCGCATCGGGCCATTCGGCCGATGCGCTGGCGGGTCTGATCCCCTTCAGTGGCCATGCCATCACCCATTTCACCATCCGGGCCGAGCGCGACATCCCCGCACGCAGGCCGTGGTGGATGAATTTGCCCCCCTGTATCACGTGCGGCCCGATGCGCCGCCCCTGCTGCTGATCACCGGCGACCGGGAGTTGGAGTTGTTGGGTCGCTATGAGGAAAATGCCTACCTCATGCGCATGATGCGGGTGGCGGGGCATCCCGACACCCGCATCATGGAACTGGATGGCTACGGCCACGATATGGTCGAGCCGGCTATCCCCCTGCTGCTGAATGAAGTACGGCGGATTGAGCGACAAAAATGAGGGGGTGGGGCGAACGCCCGACCCCGCTGGGGTCGTCGGGAACCCTGGCCACGGCTACCAAGGTGCGACCGCTCTGCGGTCGGCAGCTGGGCTGCGGGCCATCAGATGTCCGAGTCACCTCGCTCATCCGGAAATGCCCCGAACCCCAGCGGGGTTCAACCTTTGTAGCACAGGGCGACAAGAGAAAATCGACGCCGTAGGTGTCGGACCGAGGTTTTTCACCCCACATATGGGTCCCCAACCCTTAGGAGGGGTTCCAGGCCATGACACCTTTGGGGCTCCGCCCTTTTTTTCCTAGCTTTTGCCTCTGTAATCTGGATAGACAGATTTTTAGAGGCGATCCCGTATGCGGGAACTTCTCTGTTGAACCCTTCCGCCCCAAACCGGTTTCCCTTTCAAGGGAAACAACCCGCAACTCATGTATCCTCAGACATCTCCACTCTGATTTCTCTACTCTGACTTCTCTCTTCTGACTCTTCTCTCATGAAAAAACCCTTGCGCATCGTCCTGATAGTCATCGGCCTGGTCGTCCTGGCCGGGGCCGCCTTTGTGGGCTACATCCTGCTTACCACCAAGTCGCACAGCCCCTTTGCGGAAATCACGCACCAAAGCCCGGACCTCGACCTGAAGGTCACCTACTGCCGGCCCTACAAAAAGGGCCGGGTGATTTTTGGGGCCTCCGACGAGGCCCTGCAGCCCTACGGGC
>RFHL01000099.1 GCA_003696875.1 Bacteroidota bacterium
AAGTTGATCAGGGCACTGCCCACCGTCACTTCGCCGCCTACGTAGGCGAAGATGGCCACCATTCCCAGCACCAGCCAGGGGTGCCGGAGTGCCCCGGCGCCTTTCTCGATTTCTTCGCTCTCGAAGCGGGGCAGGGAGGTGAAGTAAATCAGCACGGCCACCAGCAGGAAGATGGTGGCAAAAATGGGGTACAGGGTCATGAAGCCCTCGGTGGTGGGCTTGCCCATCGCGTCGGCAAAGAATTCGAAGATAAAATACCCGCCGATGAGCGGCGCGATGGTGGTCCCGAAGGAGTTGAAGGCCTGGGCCAGATTGAGCCGGCTGGAAGCTGTATCCGCCGGCCCGATGATGGCTACATAGGGATTGGCGGCAATCTGAAGCAGCGTAAACCCGATCCCCAGCAGAAATAGCGCCGCCAGGAAAAAGCCGTACACATGAAACTGGGCGGCCGGGTAAAAGAGGAAACAAGCGGCGGCCGAGACGATGAGCCCGGCAAGGATGCCGTTTTTATAGCCAATCTTCTGAATGGGGTCTCCGGCGGATATAGAGATGAAAAAATAGACCAACGAGCCCAGAAAATAGGCGCCAAAGAAGGCAAACTGCACCAGAAAGGCCTGAAAATAACTCAGGTCGTAGAGCGACTTGAAGGAGGGGATCAGGATGTCATTCATGCAAGTGATAAATCCCCACATGAAAAACAGACTGGTCAGGACAATGAGGGCTGTGGTGTTGGTTTTTTGGGGATTTCTCCCGGCGGTTTGAGCAGTAGGCGTACTTGCAGGTGCGGCCATGTGTTTGTTCCTGAATATTGAAAAAGCGCACAGGCTGAGTTTGGTGGGAAGGGCAGGGGCATCTGTCTATGCCGTGAAGATGGGGAGCTAAGATAAGGCATTATATACCGATAGTCCAGCACCGCCCAAGATTGGGCGTGACTTAGGGAGTGGGCGGATCCAGCGGCCGAAAGGCCGCCTGCACCCGGGTTTGGTACATACCCCCGGAGGGCGATAGTTGCAGGCCGATATGGGGGAAGCTGAGCAGGTATTCTCGGTTTTTCTGTAGGTCTCGCCGGGCTTCGTAGTCCAGGGTGGCTTCGAGATAGCTGTAAAAGGAGGCATTGTTGATATAGGTAAACAGGTTGGACTGATCAGAAAATTCATCCTGAAAGTCCTCGAAGGCCTCGTCCCGGGCCAGGACCTGATCCTCCAGGTAGCGGTCTATCATGGTTTGGAGAGCCGTGGTATCGTTGCTGAAGACGACATAGTCGTCGATGTAGGTGAAGTGTGGCTGTTCGATCTTGTCGAAGAGTTTCCGGAAAAAGATCTTGAAAAAGCCGCGCAGCTCCAGATACTTGATGCTGTAGCCTCGGTAATCGAGTTCCTCAAACTTGACGGGGGTCTTGCCGATGCGTTTAGTGACGTAGTCAAGTCGCTCTTTGGTCAGGCGGTAGTCATCAAAGTGGAGCAGGGCATAGTAGGCATAGGTCTTGGCTTCGGCATCCACCGGTACGATGGCGGTGGTGATTTCTTCGGTCATCCAGGCAAAGAAATCTCGCTCAAACTCGATTTTGAGCGTGCGTTCAATGCGCTGGGCATTTTTCTCCATATCTGCAAAGCCCTCAGGGTCCGATTCGGCATAGTAGGCCATAAAGCGCCGGTAAAAATCGTCAAAGTCGTCGAAGCCTATACTGGTAAACATCGCGGTTCCCTGGGGCAGGACCTTGGGGGCCAGCACCTTTCCCTGTCCCACATCCTGAAATACCCGCAGAAAGGAAGCCGCCGTGTCCACATGCTGTGTATAGCCGTCCATCTCGACCTGCTCATCGTCCATGGCCAGGTCAAAGGAAGAATAGGCCAAAATATGGTCCAGGTCCTGTACCATCTCCGGTAACTCGTCGGTGTAGGCGGCCAACAGGCTGGGGAGGTTGCCATAGTGGAGATAGAGGGTATAGAGCTCGTCCCGGTCGGTTTGGCTGCGCACCCGCTGAAAGGCCGGATCTTCCTTGATGCTCGTGCGCTCGGATTGATCAATGGCTTTCTTGACCAGAGCCGGGGTGTAGGAGGTGATCAAAATGTTGTCGACCGCTGCCAGCGTGAGCGTTTCGTCATACTCCCGGTCATAGAGGTGGTAGAGGTCAATGTTGAAGTAGCTGTCGGTGGTCACCGCATAGCCCAGGCTTTCAAACAGTGGTACGGTGACCGGCTTGAGTTTGGGCAGCTTGCGGCCCTTCCCTTTCAGATCCACGAGGATCAGAAAGTCGTAGTCCTGGGCAGAGGTCATATGCGCCGAGATCACCAGGTCGCCTAGCTTGATAAAGTCGACCAGGGTCTGATTGGCGGCAAGCAGAGAGTCCAGATAGTCAGCGGACTCCGTTAGCTCCGCAAAGTAGTCATTGCCTTTCAGGTACTGCCAGATTTCGGTTTGGCTCAGCTCCTGCCAGTCTCCCACCGGCCGGTCCGATTCGATGGCATAGACAAAGTCTGTCGGCACAAAAGCGAAGGGATCCCGGGTTTCCCCACCGGTGTCCAGGAAAAAATAGCCTGCGACAGCAGCGACGCCGAGGAGGAGGAGAAAGGCCAAAAGACGAAGAATTTTTTTCATTGTATTGCCTGATAGAGAAGCCGGTACCAAACGACTGGGGGTGTACATCTGCCCCAAACGAAGATATGGGATTCCCCCCGGACCCCCAAACACGCATGGAGTCTGTTGAGATGGTTTTTGGAATGAAATTTTTTCTAACAGTGTTTTGGGACTACCAAGCTTGAGTGCCTGTCATCCAGTGCGTTCAGGTCGCATTTATTGGCGGGGGCAGCTCTTACAGGCTTTACCTTTCTTCTTATACTTCTTACAGCAGTCTTTCTTTTTGGCACCAGCTTCCAACTCCCGGATCAGGAGGCAGGCCGGCGGAGACCAGGCTTGAGGGGTAGGGGAGGGGGAGATACGCATCGCAGGGGTTTTTCCGAAAAAAAACACCGTCCCGGCAGTCAGGGGATGACAAAGGTCATCCCCCCGCCTGATTCTTTCGCCTGAGCGCCCCGGAAGAGGGGCGCTCAGGCCTTCACAGGCCGGAAAGGCGCCTTTCCGGGGCTGTAACTGCCTTATTCTTTCCAGACCGGCGCCCTGAGCCAGCTCCTGGGACCTTGCCAGACCAGAAAGTACATCCCCCGGGGCAGGGCCTGCCCCGACAGGATACCGCTGCCTTGGTTGAGGCGGAGTGTTTCCTGGCGAATCCGCCGGCCCTGTGTATCGTACAGGCTCAACTGGTGAAAGCCATGCCCCTCCGGCAGGTTCCACCGCAGGACACCCCCAAAGGGATTGGGGCCCAGGCGCAGTCCCGCTTCAGCGGCTGTCAGCAGGCCGGTGCTGTTGCGGGTGGTACAGGTGTCCCGCATGCTGTCAAACCAACCCTTGGCAAAGAGTAAGGTGGGGATGGCACAGGACACATGGTCCAGCTCCGGCCCCGCACTCAGGGCGATGGTGCTCGTGGAGCCGTTTTGCTGAAAGGCCGCCTGCGCCACCAGGGCATTGGTGTAGGGTACCTGCTCGTCGGCCTCACAATAGTACATGCGCATGGGCACCTGTGGGGTCCAGTCATAGACGTCATTGTCCCGCAAGGCCAGATTGATCGGGTGAAGGCTGTCCTGCCGGACGGTGGCGACGACTTCGGGTCGCAGCATACGCACCGCGGTGTCAGGCAGGGGCCGGGGGATGGGATTTTCCCGATCAAAAAACTCAGGCACCCATTGATCGTATGGCGGCACCAGGATGTCGGAAGGGACATTCCAGATGCTGCCGTAGACATACTGATAGGAGGTCATCACAAAAGCCAGATAAAAGGCAGAAGTGGGACGTTCGGCCAGCAAGCTGTCCCGGGTGGTGGCCGAGACGTCGTAGGGGCCACTGCCGGGTACCACCGCCGTCAAGGAGAATTCGCTGCTGAGGTCAGTCTCCATGGTCCGGGCTGTGGCCATAGCCACATGCCCCCCTTGCGAGTAGCCAGACAAAAACACCTGCTCGCTGAGGCGCACAGCCTGCTGGCTGGCCCACTGTCGCGTGGCACGCAGCATGTCGATGGTGGCCGAGGCCTCGGTGGCGGCGTGGACGTAGGGATGCGGATGGCTGATGGGGGTGGCCCCATAGCCCAGATAATCTGGCATAGCGGTCAGGTAGCCATTGGCGGCAAAGGCCAGGCCGATCGGGTATTCGCCCTGCAGATCCGACACATCCTGCCCGTAGTACTGGGTGCCGTGGGCATAGCAGAACAGCGGGAAATCGCAATCTCCCTGGGGGACGAGGAGCAAGCCCGAGGCAAAAGTCAGGCTGTCCCCCGTGGCCGCCGGAGTCCAGTATACCAGCTTATAGGCTTTTACGTCATATTCGATGGGCGAAAAGATCTCCAAAATCCCGTTTTGATTGTATATCTGCTGGATATCGGGATAGGTGAGGCTGGCCAGAGGTTGAGCTCCGATCAGGTCTCCCCGGTTCTGGGCGGGGAGCAGGATAAATGTGGAGGCAAAAAGCCAGGCAAGGACAAGTCGCTTCATTCAGATCAGGCGTATCTCGTGCAGGTAAATGGTATAGGGATGGTTCCGAAAGCATACGCTTTCGGTTTGGGTGTGGATGTGAAATCCTTTGTTAGGAAGGCTTTGCAGCCAGGCATGGTCTTGGGGCCTGCCCGGCTCACTCAGCAGGAGGTATCCCTCCGGCCGCAGCAGCTGTCGAAAAGCCGCCTCCAGCGGGCCATGGGCCCGCGTCTCGTATGCGACATCTGAAGCCAGGAGGACATCAGCGGCCAGCTCAGGGCGGGGCTCCCGCCAGTCCAGACGCTCCAGCCGGGGCGGCTGCTCAAGGTTGAGGCGCCAGGTCAGCTCGGCCAGCTCCAGTGCTTCCGGCAGGTAATCGCTGAGAATGACCTCGGCGCCTTTGTAGCCGGCGACGGTCCCTGACAGGCCCAGCCCACAACCCAACTCCAGGACCCGGGTACCGGGTCCGATGCGGTCATCATTCAGGATGTGGCGCCCCAGCGCGATGGCCGAGGGCCACAGGTCGGCCCAGTAAGGGATTTGTTCGTCCTGCACCGCCGGGTCTTCCTCTCCTCGTGCCAGCAACTCGTCGAGCAGGGCATCCAGGTTACGGATCACCCGCAGGCCAAAGACCTGCTCACCCAGCATAAGCTGGAGCCGCTCGGTTTCATAGCGGGCACAAACCCTGGCTTCCAGGGTTTCCAGGGGGAGCGAAGCGTTCATGCGGACAATTAGGCCCCCAAGATACGAAAAATCGGCTCAGCGCTTGCCTTCCCAGACGGGAACCACCAGCAAAGGGATGGTCGACTGATGGATCATCTCGGCGCATACGCTGCCTACCACGGCATCGTACAATCGCCCATGCCCGTGGGAGCCGATGACGATCAGGTCGGCCTCCAGTTTTTTGGCCTGCTGCATAAGGGTACGGGTCGTGGGGCCTTGTACAAGTAGGGCTTCTGTCGACAGTCCGTCTCCGGCAAAGCGCTGTGCCAAGCGCTGCAAATCCCGGTGTTCCTTGCGGAGGGTAAGGGCGCGAAACTCGCGCTCGGCCTGTGGGCCGGCCTCATAGCCCACAAAGTCAGGGTCCGGCGCCGCCACATGGACCAGCCATAGCTTGGCCCCAAACTGTTGGGCATGGGTCGTTGCGACCTGCATCAGCCGGTCAGTGGTATCTCCAAAATCAATGGCGACCAGGATGTTTTGCATATAGGGTAGCTTTAAATGCGAGGAAAAAGAATCAGAATATACACATTTTTCCGGTGGCTGAGCCGGTCAAAGCCCCGAAAAAATGACATCGGCCGTAGACCCGTCGGCCGGGAGCCCCCTCAAGCATGGGGTTTGTAGCCCGGCCTTTCAGGCCGGGACCCAGTCCCCCCTTTCGTGCTTGCGTTGCACGATTGGGCCTTTTCCTCTATCTTCAGTGTCAGTTTTTTGGGTTCTCAACATACTACCTCTTATGAGACTGCTACTCCCTACTCTGATGTTGTTTGCCCTGGCTTGCCAGCCTGCTCCATCCACGACGGCTTCCCCTGAGTCGGCTTCAGGTCCTGCCGAAGGCGAGGATGGCTGGATCTACCTCTTCGATGGCGGGAGCCTGGATGCCTGGAAAACCTATGGCCAGGATAACGTCAGCGGCTGGGAAGTGCGCGACGGTATCATGGTGGCCCTTGGACAGGGAGAAGATATCGGAGGGGACCTGGTGACCCGGGATACATTCGGTGATTTTGAGTTGGAGCTGGACTGGCAGATTGGGCCGGGCGGCAACAGTGGAGTCCTCTACCGGGTGGTGGATGATCCCGATACCTATGAGGCCGTCTATTTCACCGGCCCTGAGTACCAGCTGCTCGACGATAGTGCCTACGCAGCCGAGGTGACCCCCCTGCAGATGACCGGAGCCAATTACGGCATGCATGTCGCCCAGGGAGCAACTGCCAATCCGCCGGGAGAATGGAACCATACCCGCATCCGGGTGGAAGGGAATCAGGTAACCCATTGGCTCAATGGTAAGGTTGTGGTTCAGTATGAACTTGGGACCCCTGAGTGGGAGGCGCTGGTAGCGGCTGGAAAGTGGAAAGATTATCCTGACTATGGCCGGGCTCGCACGGGTCATATTGCCTTACAGGATCATGGCCATGAGGCCCGGTTCCGGCAGGTGCGGATACGCCGGCTGGGACGTTCCCTCTTCAATGGACAAGACCTTAGCGGCTGGAAGATACATGGTACCGAAAAGTGGTATGTCGAGGAGGGGGATTTGGTCTGCGAGAGCGGGCCGGACGCCGCCTATGGCTACCTGGCCACTGAAGAACATTTCAAGGACATGGACCTGGAGGTTGAATTCCTCCAGGAATCAGACGGCAACAGCGGGGTCTTTTTCCGTTCATCATTGGAGGGAACCAAAATCACCGGTTGGCAGGCCGAGGTTGCCCCTCCGGACCATGATACCGGTGGTATTTACGAGTCCTACGGCCGGGGTTGGCTGGTGCAAATTCCGGAAGAGAAGGAAGGTTTCCTGCGCATGGGCGAATGGAACCGCTTACGGGTGCGTGTGGTCGGTGATCGGGTCCAGACCTGGCTCAATGGCGAGCCGATGGTAGACTTTACCGACGAGAAGATCGGGCAAGCCGAAGGCGTCATTGCGCTGCAGATTCACGATGGGGGCGGCATCAAGGTACGCTGGCGCAACCTGCGTGTAGTCGCGTATTGAGAAAGGGACCAGGGGTATCCGCCGCCATTTTCCGGGGTCTTGCGGTTCGGAATGGCCGCCCAGCCCCGATACGTCTATCGGGAAACAGTTTTTAGCTGGCCTCAGGCCCCTGAAAATCCATCATAAAGGCGTTCAGGTTCTGCTCCCGGTCCAGCCCCAGCTTTTTACGTAGCCGGTAGCGGCTGATTTCTACCCCTCGCACCGAGATGTTCATCAGCTGGGCGATCTCTTTGGTGGAAAAATTCATCCTCAGATAGGCGCATAGCCGCTGATCGCGGGCTGTAAGCTCGGGATAGGCGGCTCGCAGTTGTGCCAGAAAGTCGCCGTGTACCTGGTCAAAGTGGATCTCAAACTGTTTCCAGTTTTTGTCCAGGCGAATGTCATCTTTGATGACCCGTATCAGTTTTTGAATCTGTTTGCGCCCACTGGGCGAGGCCTCTTTGGCCAGCTCTTCCAGCTCTTGTTTTATCTTGAGCAGGACTTCCCCTTTTTGCAGCAGGTGCATGGCCGAGGAGGCCAGCTCCCGGTTTTTGTAGGCGACTTCCACTTCCAGCTTCTCATTTCGCAAGCGAATGATTTCGGCTTCGGAGCGCTGCGCCTCCTGCCGGAATTCCGCTTCCTGCTTTTGCAGGGCACGGGCGTTCTCCGTTTGCAGGGCCTCCGTTTTGGCTTCCAGGTTGCGGGCATTCAGCCTGAATAGAAAAAGAATGCCGCCGATTCCCAGCAGGACATAGACCACGATGGCGCCCGTGCGGGCATACCAGGGTCGGGCGATGGTGAGAGAAAGGCTGGCGACCTCGCTGAGGTTTCCGTACATATTGCGCGTGCGCACCTCAAAGGTATAGGTCCCCGGATCCAGGTTGGTGTATTCCTTTTCGGTTTTTTGGGTCCAGTCGGACCAGCTCTCGTCCAGACCGATCAGGCGGTACTGGTAATGCAGTTCCTCCAGGTCCCCAAAAAAGGTGGCCGAGTAGGAAAAGCGAAAGTCCCTCGCATCGGGGGGCAAATGTAGAGGTTCGTTCAGGTTTTCCAGGATAGCACCCCGGAAAATGGCACTGTCAGGCCGCCCCATCCATTCCACTTTGCGCAGGTAAACCGGAAAGGGAGCTTGCTGATTGAGGGCCTTGGCCAGGTCAAGGGTGATAAAGCCCTCTTCGGTTCCGATAAAGACATGGTGGGCATCGGGGGTGAAAATGTGTTCAAAGCCTTTGACCAGCCGTTTTTGCAGGCGATTGATGGAAAAACGGCGCCAAATCACGCTGTCGCCCCGGCTTACCGGCCGGAAACAGCCAAAGGTTTGCCCCGCTGCATACCAGATATTTCCCAGGTCATCCTGAATGAGTCGATGGACCGGATTTTCCAGGGAAAAAGCAGATTGGAAGGCCCGATGCGGTACAAATCGCTCCTTGGCCGCGTCAAAACAGTACACGCCGGCTTCGGTGGTAAACATCACCTCCCCATTGATCCGGGTTACGTTTATCAGGAAATCAGAAGGGAGGCCGTCCTTTTGCCCAAAAAAATCGAGGGCTTCGAGCTGATGGGGGTCTTCGCCCAAGTGCAGGCGATATACCCCCCGGTAGGCATGCGAGATCCAGATGCTGCCCAGGCTGTCTTCGACCATGACTCGGGCCGACTCATCAAAGCCCGCAATCTTTTGCTGATAGGTCCAGCGCTGCGCGCTTTCTTGCCAGCGGTAGAGGGCCACCCCTTCGTAGGTACCCTCCAGGGCGTAGCCCGGATGCTGCACCAGAGGAACAAAGGTCCAGGAACCCTGATGAGGGGCCAGGCGCTGCAGGCGCGCCCGGGAAAGGCGCGAGGGTCCCAGATGCTGGCTCACCAGCAGTTGGCCACGTAGGGCCGAGAGGCCCCAGTTAGGGGTTTTGCTTTGGGGAACGAGTTGGAAAGGCTGCTTGTTCAGGGTGGTACGGCCCCTCTGCCACGGCCGAAAAAACAGACCTTGATTGGTCCCCAGGTACAGGGTGTCCCGAAAAATGAGGGATGCATAGGCCGTGCCGCGTATGCCCTGTGGCTGCCCCAGCCAGGCAAAAGGGGAATTGACTTCAATATAGGCCAGGCCGTTTTCCAGGCCCAGCCAGAGGTTGTGCCGCCGGTCCTCGAAGACCGAGAGCACCGAATTGTTGAGGAGGCCATGGCCTTCATTCAGGGTTTGTATCCAGTTGCCATCGGCGTCTAGAAGCACCACCCCCTGCTGAGAGGTGCCGATGGCATAGCCCCCCTGGGCAAGGGCGATGCCATGGTAGATCTGATGTTCGGCAAAAAAGCCAGTCAGGTCGCCGGCCCAGGGCTGGAGGGTTTCCAGCAGATAATGATAGATGCCCGCATCGCGCGTGAGGACCAGCCACCCCTGCAGGGGGTGGGGAAGGATGGCCGCGATGTGCTGGCCGACAAAGCGCTCGCTACCAGGCAGAAGCTGCAGGCTGTCTCCATCCAACATAAAAATGCCGCGATCCAGGTCCGAAACCAGCATTTTGCCCTGGCACCAGAAGAAATTGTCAAAGCGGCCCGGGGCGGGAATCACCGTAAATGGGGTGGTATCCTGTACCCCTCCGTGGAGGAAAAGGGCCCCATGGGTGCCCCAGTAGGTGTGTTCCGGGGTGCTGAAGATCCGCCATACATCCTCAAATTTCTGATAAGGAGCCGGGAGGAGGTGGGTCAGAGAGTGGAATTGGGGCATGCCTCGCTCGCCTTCGGCAAAATAGCCGAGCTCGTCCTGTCCCCCGACGAGGAGGGTGCCCGACTCATCTATGGTGAGCGACCGGACGATAGACCGGTTGGGCAGGGGATAAACCGTCCATGCGGTGCCATCATATTCCAGGAGCCCCAGGTTGTTGCCAAAATACAATAAGCCCCGTGCATCCTGGGCAATGGCCCAGTTTTGCGTTTCGGCGCCATAGTCTTGCTTGGTGTACGAATGAATCGGCGGCAGGCCTAGGGGGGCAGTCTGCCCCCACAGGGAGGCGTGCGCCATCCATGTCCAAAGGAGCATCAAGCCGAGCCGGAGAGGATATCTCAAAAGGGTATCAGGGATTAGGGGCGAGGGAAGGGTACTGAGAGTGCCAGGCCCTTGTAGTACCTATTGCAAGAAAAGGAAAAGTTTGTAAAAACAGGGGTGAAGGTCGCCACCGTGCGGAAGTGTATAGAAAGAAGCATTTTTATCCTCATGGATGTATCACTGGTGTATAGCCTTGTCTGGGAGGACACTCCCTGATGTAGTGAGGCGGGAATGAAATTCCGACGGAAACTGGCGAAAAATGAGCGGGATCAGGGCGATCCGTCCCTTTTCCAGCTTCCGGGTCCGGCGCGACCAGAGTCTTTTTACGATCTTATGAAGGACTTTCCATGTGAATGCCTTAATTTCTGGCTGTTTTTCTGCTACCTTACTAATCTCCGTTTTCATGGGAAACAGATTTTTTGTTGTGCAGGTAGCCCTCATTGTCGCCCTGGGCGGCTTCCTGATGGGCTTCGATGCATCGGTCATTTCGGGTGTCAATGAGTTTATAGAACCGGAATTTCAGCTGACCAAGCTGGAACTGGGCTGGGCTGTGGCCTCTCTTACCCTGACCTCCACCCTGGCGATGATGCTCGCCGGGCCTATCAGCGACCGGATCGGCCGCAAGACCATCCTGAGCGTCGCGGCGGTCTTATATGCCATCTCGGCGATTGCCTCCGCCCTGGCCCCCACCTTCACCTTTCTCCTCATTGCCCGCATGATTGGGGGGCTAGGTGTAGGAACCTCCCTGATTATTGCGCCTATGTATATCGCGGAGATTTCGCCTCCCAAGATGCGGGGACAGATGGTGTCCTTCAACCAGCTCAACATTGTGATTGGTATCTCGGCGGCCTTTTTTACCAATTATCTGATCCTGAAGTGGGGAAAGTCAGGGCTGGACTGGGTCGCCGCCCTGGGCATGGATCAGTATCAGTGGCGTTGGATGCTGGGAGTGGAAACCCTGCCGGCGGTGCTCTACTTTTTTGGCCTGTTATTCGTGCCGCGCAGCCCCCGCTGGCTCATCATGAAGGGGCGGTACGATGCTGCCCTGGCCATCATGAAGCGGGCGAATGGCCCCCGCCTGGCGGAGGAAGAAATGGCGCGGATCCAGTCTGCGATTCATAAGGATGAAACGAAGGCGCGCACCCCCATTGGGGAGTTGTTTCGCCCGGCCATGCGCCTCGTCCTCCTGATTGGGCTGGTGGTCGCGGTACTTCAGCAGATTACCGGCATCAACTCTGTCTTTTTTTACGCTCCGATGATCTTCAAGCAAGCCGGCTTGGGGCAGGATGCCGCCTTTACCCAGGCCATCTGGGTAGGGATGATCAATCTGGTATTCACCCTGTTGGCCATCGCCTTCATCGATCGCCTGGGACGCAAGCCTATCCTGAGTTTTGGGGTGGCTGGTATTGCGGTTTTCATGGGCTTGTTGGCTTATGGCTTCAGTGGGGCTACCTATTCAATAACCGAAGAGGCTCTGAAGGCGGAATTGTCGCCCGAGGTGCGACAGCAACTGCAGCCCCTGTTGGGGCAGACCTACGATAGTGATCTGGCCTTGCGGGCAGCCATTCAGGAGGTCGTGAGAGAGGAGAAAGCCGAAGAGGTGACGGGAGCGCTGCTACCTCTGGTCACCCACCTCAACGCGACCCTGATTCTCGTGGGTATTCTGGGGTTTGTGGCCTGCTTTGCCATCTCTGTTGGGCCGGTGATGTGGGTGCTCTTTTCGGAGCTCTTTCCCAACCACATCCGTGGCCTGGCGATTTCCTTTGTGGGGCTGGTCAACTCGGCCGTGAGCTTCCTGGTGCAGCTGGTGTTTCCCTGGGAACTCAGCAATCTGGGTAGCAGCATGACCTTTTTGCTGTATGGCCTTTTTGCAGTGGCAGGCTTGGTGTTTATCCTTTGGAAAGTGCCTGAGACCAAGGGCAAGTCCTTGGAGGAACTGGAGGTCATGCTCGGAACTTCGCAATAGGCCACCTCCGAGGCCTCTCGAAATGGCTGGAGGGGTACAGGCAAGTAAAGAGAAGGTCGTCTTCCGGTCGCGATCGGTGCGGCGGTAAGCTCTTGTGTCCTGAGACGCCTGATTGAATGGGGCTTTTCCCGAGGAATCGCCTATCTTTGCGGCCAACGCTCCGCCGTCCTATGAAGTTTTCGGCATACAAGATTGCGCCCGAGCTGAAGCAGCAACTGCAGGCTATGGGCTTTCGCCGGCCTACCGACATTCAGTACAAGGCGATCCCTCCCATCATGAAAGGGGAGGATGTCTTGGCCATTGCCCAGACCGGCACAGGCAAGACGGCAGCCTTTGCCATCCCGGTGCTGGACCGTCTGCACAGAGAGGGCGTCCGGGGCGGGGCAGGGCAAATCCCCTGTTTGGTCATGGTCCCCACCCATGAACTGGCCCGGCAGGTGGCCGGGGTGTTTGCCGAGTTGGGTAAGCGCACCCAGGTGCGGGTGCTCGCATTGCACGGGGGCACCGATCAGGCGCCACAGATCCAGCAGCTGCAGCAGGGGGTAGAGGTTCTGGTGGCCACACCAGGGCGCCTGTTTGATCTGCAGAGCCAGGGACACCTCCATCTGGAGGCGGTGCAGGTCCTCATTCTCGATGAGGCGGACCACATGCTTGACCTGGGTTTTATCAAGGATATCCGGCAGCTGGTGCGTCGCTTGCCCCGCGAGCGGCAAACCCTTTTTTTTTCGGCGACCATCGATGAGGGGATCAAGAAGCTGGCCTACTCGCTGGTACGGAAGGCCATCCGGATTCAGATTTCCCCCAAGGACCCCGTTTCCAAAAACATCGATCACGCGGTGGTACAGGTGCCCGCCGACGAAAAGCGTTTTTTCCTGGAGCGTTTGGTCCGGGAGCATCCAGAGGATAAAATGCTGGTCTTTGTACGGACCCGGGTGCGGGCAGAGCGGGTGGCCAAGGCCTTGGCCCGGGCTGGCCTGGAGGCGGAGACGATTCACGGCGCCAAGGGGCAGGCCGACCGGCAGGATATCATGGCCCGCTTTGGAAATGGGGCATTGAAGGTTCTCATCGCCACCGATGTGTCGGCCCGGGGGATCGACATACCCGGGGTGCGCTATGTCATCAATTATGACCTGCCTGAGCAGGCCGAGCAATATGTGCACCGCGTAGGCCGCACTGGTCGTGGCCAAGCGCGAGGCCAGGCCATCGCCTTCTGCGCCGAAAATGAAGCCGAAACCCTAGCGGATATCGAGGCCTATCTGGGCCGTCCCATCACCAGGCTGGAGGTGGACCAGACCGAAAAAGCCGATACCCTCGCGATGACTCAGGATATCGACGGGGACTGGCGCCGGCTGATGAAGGACATTCAGGCCGAAGAGACCTCATTCGTTAAGAAAAAAAAGAAAAGAAAAGGTCGGAAATCGTAACTTTGTGTCTCCTTGTGGGAAAGTGCCTCGGTGAATCAAAACCCTTAGTGATCAAACCAATCATGCCGCTTCTTGTGCCTGTTGAAAAATACCCGGTAGAGTCCACCCCGAAAAGCGGCAATTGTCCTAGCGTATGGAACTCACGGAAATCGACCTTTGGGGTCTGCGTATCTTAGAACCGGTTACTTCAATTACCGACTTGATTACCGCCGCGGTGTGTATCTGGGCCTTTTTTCAGCTCAAAAAGGTGGGGCGTCCCGAGAAGGAATACCGGTACTTTGCCCGTTATTTCCTCTTCATGGGAATTGGGGTGGGTTTTGCAGGGATCATTGGCCATGGGTTTTTGTATCTGGTCACGCCAGCCTGGAAGGCCATTGGCTGGACATGCAGTTCCCTGGGGGTACTTTTCCTGGAGCTGAGCAGCCTGGAATCGGTGGCTCCCAGCCTGAAACCCTCCTCGAAGCGGGTCTTTCAAGGCATCTTTTTCCTACAGTGGCTCGTTTTTATGGCGTTGATTATTTATCCTGATACTCGAAGCTTTGAAGTGGTAAAGATGAACTCAGGTATTGGGATTGCAGGATTCTCCCTGGCCCTGCAGTTCTTCCGGTTCAGCCAGACCCGGGAGAGAGGCCGCGCCATCCTGATGTTGGGTATTGTGCTGGGATTTTTGCCTGCCATGGTTTTCAGCTATGAAATTGCGCTGCATCGCTGGTTTAATCATCACGATATCAGTCACGTCCTCATGGCGCTGGATATGTACATCATTTTTCTGGGGGGGCGGCAGTTAGCTGCCGGCGAAGAGGATGCCCTCAAGCTTGACCATGTACCCTCCGAGGCAGGTATCTAGGCCTGCCCTATGCTACTACTCTATCAGGAAGGTTAGCTTCCTGTACCTTTTCTCAAACCTCAATTTTTTAACCTGTATGGGAGGTCTTCAGTACGCCATTTTTATCGTACCCATATTACTCTTCCTCGCCTTTCTGGAGTACCTGGTATCCCGGAAAAGAGGGGTAGAAGCCTACCGCTTCAGCGACACCATTGTCAACATGATGTGTGGAATGCTGGAGCGCCTGTTCGACTTCTTCTGGGTGGTGATGATGTATTTTGTTTTCGTTTTCCTCTATGAAGAAGTAGCGCTCTGGCAGTTTGCCCGGCATCCGCTCACCTGGGTGGGAGCGTTGTTTGTGGCCGATCTGCTGGCTTATTGGCACCACCGCCTAAGTCACGAGATCAATTTCCTCTGGGCGTCGCACATCGTGCATCATCAGAGCGAAGAGCTCAACATCACCACCGTTTTCCGGGTATCTGCATTCGCAGTGATCAACCGCTCCTTTTTCTTTATCTGGATGCCCCTGATGGGCTTTGATCCGGTTATCACCACTTCGGCGATTGTCTTCATTGGGTTGTTCCAATTCGTGACACACACCCGGCTGGTGGGCAAGCTGGGCTGGCTGGAGTACTTTTTTGTGACACCTTCGCATCACCGCGTGCATCACGCTCGCAATGAAAAGTATCTCGACAAAAACTACGGCCATGTGTTTATCATCTGGGACCGTATGTTTGGGACCTTTGTTGAGGAGGAGGAAGAGCCCGATTACGGGATTACCACCGGCTTTGAGTCCTCAAATCCCTACCGGGCCTACTTTTTCTACTGGGTGGATCTGTTTCGGCGGGCCCGGGAGGCCAAAAGCTGGGGAGACAAGGTGCGCATCTTTTTGAAGCCCCCCTCCTGGAACCCCGAGGGCGTGACGGTCACCCCCATCGAATATAAGGTAGATGCCGAAGGGAAGCGACAGCATTACATCCTGGATATGCCGGCCCGCCTGCAGATTTACATCCTGGTCAATGTCCTCCTGACTTTGGGCGTCTTCCTGGCGCTGGTTGCCTACAAAAATCAGATGGTCGACCCCACCGTCATGAGGCTCCTGGCCGATCCCAAAGTGCTGATTTTAGGGACCTATTTGGGCCTGGCTGCGTTTGCCTTTGGCTTGCTTATGGAGCGCCGGCCTCGGGGACTGGTGTTCGAGTATATCCGTCTGGCGTTCACGGCGGTGGTGCTGCCTGTGCTGCTTTGGAACCTGCCCTGGTCAGGCCTCCTGATCACGGCGGCCCTCCTCTTCAATGGGTTTATGGCCTTCTGGATGATTCGTATGCGAAACTACTTTCCCTCTCGTAGCCGGAGCCAAGTCCCCGCCGAGGTCCAGAAAGATGCCGGTCCGGTGAACAAAAAGCCGGCCGTGCCGGTATAGTCCCCGTTTAGGAGACGCCCTCCTATCAAACCAAAGGCTGCCTTTCCGAGGAAGGGCAGCCTTTGGTGTATGTCCGAAAGCCTTGTCTGTCGGGTTTATCCCTGAGCCGACTTCACATAGCGGGGAGCGCCTTCGGAGTTGGCCTTGATGCTGGCCCGGTTGCGGGTGTAGAGAAAGCTGACCAAGCCAGGGGCGATGCGATTGAATAAAGCCAGGAAGTGACCCGGGACGCTGAGGACCCGGCTTTTTTGCCGACGCTCGATCATCCGCCGGATAATGGCTGCGACTTGCTCCGGGCTTTGCTTTCGTATCCCTTCCCGTTTTTCGAGGTAAATGCGCTGGCCATCGGCATCGAAGATCTCCTTTTTGGGGTCATTTTCGGTAAAGCCCACGTAGGCAATGCCCACATGCAGGTCTGGCTCTTCTACCCGCAGCGACTGGCTCAGGGCGGTGAGGGCCATTTTGGTGCTGGAATAGATGGCGTTGAAAGGCAGGCCATGGATGCCTGCAAGACTGGATATCAGGATTACGCTGCCCCGGCGGGCCCGTAGATGGGGCAGGGCGGCCTTGGTGGGGAAGATCGTGCCGAGTACGTTCACATTCAGCAGATTCTGAAAAACTTCCGGAGCCGTTGCTTCTATACTCCCCCGGGTCGAGGCCCCGGCATTGTTGATCAGGATATCGATCTGGCCATAGTGGGCCAGCGCGGCTTCAGCCAGGGCCTGAGCCCCTTCCCAACTGCTCACGTCACTCGCTACGGCGATGGCTTCGATTCCTTCGGCCCGGAGTTCGTCCCGGGTGCTTTCCAGCCGGCTCAGGGTGCGGCCATTCAGGACAATACGGGCCCCGGCCGATCCCAGGTCACGGGCGATGGCCTTCCCAATGCCCATACTTGAGCCAGTGACAATGGCTACCTTTCCTTTCATAGCAAATTATTTCCGGTCTACGTATCCGTTGTCTACAAACCAGCGATAGGCGTCTTCTACCGCGATGGCAAAGGGGGTTTGGGGAAGGCCTAATTCCCGGACCGCCTTGGCCGGGGAGAAATAGTGCTCGTCCACCGACACCCGGGCGACGGGCATGGATATTTTGGGGCTGCGCCCAGTAAGCTTGCCAAAGGCGCTCCCAAAAGCACCTCCGGTCAGGCTTGCCCACTTGGGGATGGCAAGGCGGGGTGGGTTGACCCCCATAACTTCCCCCATCACCGCAAAGGCCTCCTGATAGGATAGGTTGGCATGGCCCATGATGTATTCGCTGCCAATGGGGGCTTTTTCCAGAGCGAGGCAAATCCCCTGAGCGACATCCCGGACGTGTACCCAGTTGCGTCCCCCGGCTGTATAGCCGGGGATGGTACCTGTCGCCGCCGCCAGCAGGATGGTGCCGGGGCCGGGCTTGGCATCGTAGGGGCCGATCATAAAGGTCGGGGCGATCAGGCTGATGGGGAGCCCTTCCTCTTGTACGACCTGCTGGATCAGCCGGTGGGCTTGTAGCTTGGATTCGATGTAGTCCAGACCGTAGATGTCGCGGTCGCGTAATTGTGCCTCGGTCCCAGGCTGGGCCTTGGTTCCGGGTACAAAGGAGCTGCCACTGCCGACATAGACCATTTTTTCGATGCCATGCTTCCGGACCGCGGCCAGTACGTTTTGGGTGCCTTCCAGATTTACCCGAAAGAAGATATCCCCCTTGGGAGGCCAGACATCGGTAATGGCAGCAGCATGAATAACATGGCTACAGCCTTCGGAGGCCCGGAGCAGGCCCTCTGCATCAAGGAGGTCGCCTTCAACCCGCTGGATGGGGAGGCCCTCCAGGGTTTTGACGGTGCGGCCGGGTTGTACCAGGACCTTGAGCTCGTAATCTCGGGCGAGTAGTTCACGGACCAGGTTGCTCCCAAGCAAGCCATCGCCGCCGGTTAAAAAGATCATAGATGTGGTTCGGGTACGAATGATTCAATGGGCGCATCAGGCGGCGAAGATATAAAAAAAACGGCAGCCAGAGGCTGCCGTCGCGGGGAATCCCTGCTTTTTGGGTGCTTATTCTACCCTGATTTTTTGACTTTGGGTGCCAAAGGTGCCCATAAGCTGGACGATGTACACACCCGGTTTCAGGTCGGAGATATCCAGGGTGACCTGATGGTCCCCGGCAGATTTGGTACCGGCATTCAGGTCGCGGATGACCTCTCCGCCCGGGCTCAGGATCCGCAGATGCGCGGGGCCATCACTTTCGAGGGTGTAGCGTACGTCCACCTGGTCGGTGGCCGGATTGGGGG
>RFHL01001115.1 GCA_003696875.1 Bacteroidota bacterium
ACCAGAAGTTGCCCAGAACCCGAAACTGGGCCGCGAGGCGCGCCCGCTCGGCCGGGCTGAGGTCGGGGCGTAGCTCGCCCCGGGCCTGCAGGGCTTGCAGCAGCAGGTCGAAACCCGCCGCCTGCCGGGTGAGCAGGGCCTGAAAGTCCCGTGCCAGCGCGGCATGGGTGCGCAGGATGCTCACAAAGTCGTAGAACAAAAAGCGGTAGCGATAGTGAATCTCGAGGGTGTCCCGCATCAGCTGGTGAAAGCTGAGGAGGGAGAGCGTAGCCGGATCCAGGGCCGTGGCCACCTCATCCAGCTCGGCGATCATACGGGTGTAGAGGGCATACACGAGATCGTCCCGGGTGGCAAAGTGGTAGGTCAGGTTGCCCTGGCTGAGGCCGGCCGCCTGGGCGATCTGCCGGGTCGAGGCCTGGGCCAGGCCGGTTTCGTTAAAGGCGGTCAGGGCCGCGCTCAGGATGCGCTCGGTAGTTTTGGGCATGCCAATATCAGCTTTTCCTGGCCGGGTCAGCCCCAGCCGGAGGATCAATTTGAAAAAAATTAGGTCAAATGACCAATCTTTTCTCGAATTCTCCTACCTTGCGTAGGTCAAACGACCTAAACCCATGTCTATGCCCCGTCTTCATCTCTTCGAGTTTCACGAAAAAAGCTGGTGTCCAGCCGTCTTGCGCGATCTGACGACCGACTATCTGCACTTCATCACTACCGCGCTGGACGCCTACGCCCCGCTGACGCCGCAGCTCGAACAGGCACTGGCGCATAGCGATCCGCCACAGATTCTGGACCTGTGCTCCGGGGCGGGAGGCAGCATCCGGCAGGTGCAGGCGCAGCTAGAGGCAGCCACAGGTCGGGATGTATCCGCCCGGATCAACGATCTGTTTCCCAACGAAAAAGCCTTTGCCCGCACCCGCCGCGAGAGCGGCGGCAAGGTCGACTTCGTCTCCGACCTGGTAGACGTACAGCAGGTGCCTGCGCACCTCAAGGGACTCCGCACCCTGTTCAATGCCTTCCACCACTTCCGGCCCACCGAGGCCCGTAGCATCCTCGCCTCGGCCGTAGACACGCGACAGCCCATCGCCATCATTGAGGCCAATGACCACGGCTGGCTCCCGGCTCTGCCGGTGCTACTGCTGGCGCCGATCATGGTATTTTTGACGGCTCCCTTTGTGAAGCCTTTTCGCTGGTCGCGCCTGCTCTGGACTTGGCTGATCCCGATCATGCCGCTGCTCATGACCTGGGATGGCATCGTCTCTATCCTCCGGGTCTATTCGCCCGCAGCGCTACGGGAGATGACCGCCGATCTCGACAGCTACCACTGGGAGACCGGCAAGATCCGCCATAAGGGCGGCACCCTGATCTACCTGACCGGCTGGCCGAAGGCGTAGCGGCTCATTGGGTTTATCGAACTCACCCCCGACCCCCCTCTCTTCCCAAGAGAGGGGGCTTTTGGGCTTTTCGCGCCTTCGGCTCGAGGTCCGCGGGTTGTTTCCATTCCCAAGGGAAACAGGGCTGCAGGGGAAGGGTTCCACAAGGCGAACGCACCCCTAGAGGGGGCTTCTGGTCTCCTGTCTCGCCTCTCGGTTCTCGGTTCTCGGTTCTAATCTTCTCACCGCTCCTCCCCATACCACCCCATCCCAGCCAGGGGCCGGCCATCGCGGCCGATCAGGGTGGCATTGTCCCAGTGCGAGCCCACGCCCCAGCGGGTCGAGCAGGGGGTCGAGACCCAGGCGGGTTCCCAGTAGATGAGCCCCTCGCTGTTGCCGACGCGGATCTGCGCCTCGAGGGCCCGCAGGTACCCCAGCTGCCCGGCCTCGGTGGCCGGATAGCCCGGCACCAGAGCGTCTTCGCCCAGGATGTTGTTGGCGGCATCGACATTGTCGAGGGCAAAGGGATAGGCCGTCTCCACGACCATCACCTTCTTGCCGTGATCCTGCCGCAGCTGCCGCAGGGCCGTGGGCAGGCTGTCCAGGCTGTAATCCGACCACAGCGGATAGTACGACAGGCCGATCCAGTCGTAGTCGGTCACCCCGGCGGCCTTGGCCTCGGCAAACCACCAGAGCGCGTTTTCGGGCTGGGCGATGTGCAGCATCAGGCCGATCTCAGCCCCGAAGTCCCGCTCCGCGTCGCGCACCGCCGCGAGCGCGCGATTCAGCAGGGCCGCATTGCGGCCCCAGTTGATGGCCCCCGCCGGGGCGCCTTCCGCCCGGAGAATCTCACCATTGATCTCGTTGCCGGTCTGCACCAGCTCCGGCAGCAGGCCCTGCCCGTGCAGGTGCGCCAGCACCCGGTAAGTATATTCGTAGACCGAGTCGCCCAGCACCTGGGTATTTTCCCGCACGGCCGCCCAGGCGGCCGGCACCGACTGCTTGGCCGGGTCGGCCCAGTCATCGGAGTAGTGAAAGTCCAGCAGCACCTGCATGCCCGCCGCCTTGGCGCGGGCGATGGCATCGGTCACATCGGCCAGGTCCGAGTAGGCCGTCCAGTCGGGATTGTGCCACAGGCGCACCCGCATCAGGTCGGTTCCCGCCCGGGCAAAGAGCTCGTAGGGATCCATCTCCGCCCCGCTGCTATCGCGGTACACCGCCCCACAGGCCAGCATTTCATTCACATAGGAGAGGTCTGCCCCCCGGAAAAAAGGCTTGGCCGGCGGCTCTGGCGCCGGGGGGGCAGGTTCGGACTTACAGGCCAGGCTCAGCAGCAGTCCCATCAGGGCCATCAGGCGGATCGGGTATCTATTCATTTTTGCCCTCAAGATACCGAC
>RFHL01001116.1 GCA_003696875.1 Bacteroidota bacterium
CAACCTGACGGTCAACTTCTCGGTGTTTCAGGGAGAAGGGCAGCGCAGCGATCAGCCGGCCTTTGGGCGATATCTGGAAGGCCTGCCCGACAGCCTCGGACTGGGTGCAGTGGCACCCCTTGCGGGCCAATCGGGAATCAATCCCGCTTTTACGCAGTTTCATCTGCGGCTGGGGCGCTTTTCGTTCCGATCCATCGGCGACTTCTACGACATCACCGATGTGAGCACCCTGGCGGCAGACAGCACCCGCCCGGTACGGCGGGGCATTCGCACCGCCTACAACGAGCTCCGCTACACCTGGAGGGCTCAGGAAAAATGGAAATTCACCGCCAAGTACCACACCATCCTCCAGTTTCCGGAGTTCCGGGGGCTACCCGATTCGGTGCTGCGGGACCAGGCTCGCAATACCATCAACCGCAACCGCTTCAACCTGACGGCCAACTATGATCCTTCTCACCGGATCCACTGGCAGTTTGGGGTGGAAAGTTTCCGGGACTTTGCCAGTGCCAACCTCAACCGGCAGTTGCTGCCGGTGGGTCAGGAAGATGTATCCTACTTCAACACGGCCCTGTTCGGGCAGGGGATTTTCCACCTGCCGCTGGGATACCTCACGGCCGGCATGCGCTACGACCTGAATACCACCTTTGGGCAGGCCTGGGTGCCCCGGCTGGCCTATACGGGCAAAACGGATCGCTTTCACCTCAAGCTGCTGGCCAGCGGCGCTTTTCGAGCGCCTTCAGTAGGCAATGTCGCGGCCTCCTTTACCGGGGCCTACCGGATCGACAGCGGGCAGGTCATCATTGAGGACCGGGGGCTGAAGCCGGAGCGAACCTTCGTCCTGGAGGCCGAAGCAGGCTGGCAGATCAGCCGAAACCTCTTTGTTTCGGCCAGTGCCTATGAGATGTGGGCCCGGGATCCCATTACTTCCCGCTTTTTTCAGGACAGCCTGCTGCGCACGGCCTTCGGGCCTCAGGCCGGGCTCCAGGTGTACCAAAACGCCAGCCGGGCAGGCACCCGGGGCCTGGAGGCTGAGCTGCGATTTCGGGCCGACTGGGGATATTTGAATGCCAATTATGCCTATTACAGTACCGGCGGCAAGGTACAGGTCCCGGACTTTCAACCTTTGGGCTTTGCCTTTGACCCAACTGACCGGACAGCCCCAACCCGCTCCAGCTTGCTGGCCTTTCCCCAGCACCGACTTAACCTCAATGCCTGCCTGTATCTACGCCCGCAGCTCTCGGTCAACCTGAGTGCCAGCTATTTCAGCGAGCGACAGGGCTACGACATCGGGCTGCTACCCGACAATCCCGGCCTGCTGGAGGGTCGGCTTGTGAGCACGCCCCCCCAGTGGCTAGCCAATGTCTATGTCCGTTATCAAGGACTAATCCTCGATGGGCTCGACCTGGGCATCGGAGTGTATGACCTGTTTAATCAAGGCTACGACTACTACCAGGCATATTTCGGACTGGAAGCCCCTCTGCCCGGACCTCGGCGGGAGGTGATGTTCAGCCTGTCCTATGACCTCTCATTCAAGGATAAGAAAGAACGTTAACCCTGGCAGCTACTCCCTGGCAACGGCACCTGATATCCCACCGATTCCTGCGAATCGGGCTGGCCACCTGCCTGTGGATTTTCCTGGCGGCCGGGGCCCGTCCCCTCCCGGCCCAGGGGATGAATTACAAGGCCCAGTCCTTGTTTCTGTATCAATTTGCCAAGTACGTCTCCTGGCCCCAACAGGCTGTGGCCGACGAGATTGTGATCGGTGTTTTGGGGAATTCCCCCATTTTGGAAGAGCTGCAACTGATGGCCGCGCTCAAGCGCGGCCCCGAGGGACAGCGGCTGGTGATCCGGGAGTTGCAAGCCCTGGATGACATGAAGGGCATTCACATCCTCTATTTGTCGGCAGCCAAATCCCGGATGCTGAAGGCCGTACGCACGGCCCTGGGGCGGGCCCCTACCCTGCTCGTGGCCGAGCGGGGCGGCCTCGCCCGAAAGGGAGCCGCCATCAATTTCATCGTGCTGGATAACGACACCCTGCGGTTCGAAGTCAATCCCGACACCCTGGCGGCGCACAACCTGCGCATGTCCCGGGAATTACTTAGTTTGGGCTTCGAGGTTCCCTGAGGTACCCAGACCGGGCGTGAAGGAACGCCCGGCCAGTTTTTACCATGTCGATAAAGGATCTGGGCACAACCAAAGCGAGTGACCCGGGGAAATCAGGGTTCTGTATTTGCTGCTTATGAGACCACGTGTACGTTTCGGGACAGGCTGGTTGATCGCCCTCGGGCTGCTGATGCCGGGCTGGCTGGCAAGCCAGCCAGCCGAGACCATGTTTCGCCGCCTCTCCCTGGCCGAGGGCCTCTCTGGCAGCGTAGTCACCGCCTTATGCCAGGACCACCGGGGATTTGTCTGGATCGGCACCCAACGCGGCCTCAATCGCTATGATGCCTATACCTTTTCCCCTTATCTGCTCTCCGAAACCGATAGCTCCCGGCAAGAAGCCGCCTTTATTCGGGCCATCTATGAAGACCCTCAGCATCGCCTGTGGGTCGGGACCGAGTCAGGCCGGCTGTACCGGTATCATCGGGAAGCCGATCGCCTGGAACGCGTAGCGGGCCCGCAGGTAGGCGGAGTCCGAGCCATCACCATGGATGCGCAAGGGCAACTTTGGATGGGTACCCAGGCGGGAGCCTATCCCATTGACAGCGCCGCCGGCGGCTGGCGTATCGGGGCCCAGGTAGCGGGC
>RFHL01001117.1 GCA_003696875.1 Bacteroidota bacterium
CTCGACGAGCCCCGGCGCGCCATCTATGCCCGCCGCATCGCCGGCTATGAAGGCCTCTTTGCGAAAGTCCTCGAAGAGGGGCTGGAAACCGGCGACTTTCGCCCCTTGTCTCCCCGCCTCACCACCCGCACCCTCCTCGCCGCCCTCAACTGGGTCCACCGCTGGCAACCCGGGCCCGACGAGCCCGACCCCCAGGCCCTGCCGGCCACCCTTGCCACCCTGCTTATGCCTGGCCTGAGGCCATAAATTCAGCTTCCCCTTGAGGCCGAAAAAAATGGGGGCCTTTGTCCCGCCTCTCATCTCTGACCTCTGTTGAACGTAGTGAAATCCCGAGAATCGGGAACCTCTGACTTCTCTTCTCCTCTCAGACCTCTGACTTCTCTCCTCTGACCTCTCAGACCTCTGACTTCTCTCCTCTGACCTCTCACATATGTTCTTCTCCTTCCTCCTCACCGCCGCCATCCTCTACATTTGTGGCTATCTGGTCGACGACCGGAAGATGGAGCATCTCATCGCCGGTTTCGATCCGGAAAAGTATGAGGACCCCCGCGCCGTGGGGCGCTTCTTCGGGCGTCACCTCAAGTGGATGGCGCTGCCTGGTGTCGGGGTGGCCTTGGCCGACCTGCTGGACGCTCCTTCCCGCCTGAAGATGTGGCTTGCCATAGGTTACGTGATCCTGATCGTCGTCTGGACCATGTGGCTCAGCTATCAGGACCACGGCTTCAAGAAAAAGGAAGAATAAACGCATCACACCAAACGCATCACACCAAACGCATCACACCAAACGCAGCAAATATGTACGGAAGCTTATCCATCATCGAATTTGACAACCAGGGGACCCGCCTGGAAGACGAGGATCCTAAGCGCCTGGCCGAGTTTGAGGCCAAGATCGACGCTGGGCTCAAGATCGAGCCCCAGGACTGGATGCCCTACGAATACCGGCGGCAGCTCACCCGTATGATCGAGCAGCACGCCCACAGTGAGATCATCGGGGCCCTGCCTGAGGGGACCTGGATCACCCGCGCGCCAGGTTTCCGGCGCAAGCTCGCCCTCATGGCCAAGGTCCAGGACGAGGTGGGTCACGCGCAGCTCCTCTACTCCGCCGCCGAGACCCTCGGCAAGCCCCGCGAGGAGATGATCGCCGACCTCATCAACGGCAAGTCCAAGTACTCCAACGTCTTCAACTACCCGGCCGTCACCTGGGCCGATACCGCTATCATCGCCTGGCTCATCGACGCCGGTGCCATCGTGAACCAGGTCACCAACTCCAAGGGCAGCTATGGCCCCTACGTCCGGGCCCTGGAGCGGATCTGCTACGAGGAGTCCTTCCACCTCAAGTACGGCCACGACACCGTGGTGCACCTCGCCACCGGCACCCCCACCCAGCGGCAGATGGTACAGGAGGCCCTGGAGCGCTGGTGGCAGCCCATTATGCATTTCTTTGGCCCGCCCGACAAGCAGTCGGTACATACC
>RFHL01001118.1 GCA_003696875.1 Bacteroidota bacterium
CGGTTTCATAATCAAAGCTCAGGTCAACGCCCTGCGGCTCGGCGATCACAGTGACTTGCGGCAGGGGATCCTCGCTGCGGGCATCCCGCACGGTGAGGTCCAGGTTCACACGGGGGGTGGGTTCCAGGAGGACCTCCAGATCGGTGAGCTGCCCGTTTTGCAGGTTGACAGTCAGAGTTTTAGACACATATCCGTAGCGCGAAAAGGTGGCGGTATAGGTGCCACTGTCTACGGTCCCGACGGCAAAGCTGCCGTCCGTGGCGGTTTGGGTATCCATATCCCCACCGCTGACCATAATCTCTACCTGTCCCAGCGGAACCAGGCTTACGGAGTCTCGCACCACGCCCTCCAGATAGCAAGCCCGGGGATAGTTGGGCTGCAAGACAAAGAGACCCTCTTCTATATCCGAAGCCAGCACCAGGCCCGAAGGTAGGAAGGGATAGGCACCCCAGGCACCATTAAAGCCACTGCCCTGCCGCGGGCTGGTGTCGTAATAGCCCACCTCAATCAGGTTATGAGGACGAGCAGCGTCTACGACGTAGACCCCATCGCGGTAGTAGGAGATGACCAGAAAGTCGTCCTTGACGTGGACATTGTGCGGGATGGTGGTCCCGCCGCTGAGTGGCGAGCGGATGCGATCCAACTGCCGGATGTCGGTCGGATCGCTCACGTCCCAGGCGTAGATGTAGGCTGCACTGAGCTCGTCGGTGGTAAAGCACACATCCCCGGCATCGTTTAGCCAGGTGTTATGGGTAAAACCATCGATATAGGTGGTGGAACCCATCACCTCTGGACCATTTACCCCATCAAAATCGACAATGCCAAGGCGGCCCTCGTAAATCTCCCCGGTGTATCCAATCCGGTTGCGCACATAGAGGTCATGCACATACGTCAGCTCGTAGGTGTCTTCGAGCCGGGGACGCCAGGGGTCGCTGATGAGGTCCAGTACCGCAACGCCCCCGCTAAAGGTGTTGCTGCCAGCGGTGTAGAGATAGCCTTGCTCATCGATCCAGATGTTGTGGATGGTGTTCATTCCTCCGATCACGGTGTCCTTGTGGGCCACCTGTCCCGGTAGCGTGGACAAGTCGACGATGAGCAGCCCATTGCCGCCTTCGTTGGAGACATAGCCATAGTGGCTCCAGGTCTTCATATCCCGCCAAATGGTGCCGGCCCCGGGGATAAAGTCTACCTCAATGGGGTTGGCGGGATCGGCGAGGGAAACAATCGACAACCCAAAGTAGGTGCCCACCAGGGCATATTCGGTGCCACTGCTGTCCACATAACCCCAAACGTCACTCAGCTCGTTGTTGCCGTAGGACAGTTGGCCGACCAGACTCATGTTTTTGGCGACTTGCGCCGGTAGCAGGCCAAGGCTGAGGATCGTCAGGGCCAACAGGAGGGAAGGAATACGCATGGAGCTTACAGAGATTAGATATGGGCGAAAAAACGTCCCAAGATACAAAAAAGCCGCCAGCCGGAGGCTGGCATTCTTGCCAAAGGCACTATTCGAGCCGGAAACGCTGATATCCCGCTCGTCCGTCCTCCCGCCAAAGGCGGGCGACATACAGGCCGGCCGGCAGGCCGGGCTGCCAGCGTTGGTGCTGGGTTTCCGCCGGCAATCGCCGGCGCGCCACCACCCGCCCGCTCAGGTCCAGCAGCTCTATTTGTCCCTCCCCCCGTGTGGGGGGATAGCCCAGCGTCAGCCACCCGCCACCAGCGCTATGCACCCAGAAGGGCGATGCCTCCGGGGTATCTACCGCCAGCGGAAAGCCTTCCAACACCCGAAAGCCATCAATGGCGGCTTCTACGCCATCCTGATTGCCGGGCTCCAGATCCTGGGTGTAAAAGATCACCTGTATGTCCCGATCGGCGGGAAAATAACGCTCCACCCGGATGGAGGCTTCTTGCCAGAGGGTGTCAAAGGGGCCCACGTATTCCCGCGCCAGCAGGGTATCCTGCCCGTCGGTCAGGTACACCCGCAGAAAGTCGTTGCCGGGGCGGCCACCGCCCCGCAGGCTCCAGTTGAGGAACCAGTACCAGAAGTTGATCCGAGGATGCGCATAGCGGCGCAGGTCGATGGGAGGCGAAACGAGCTGGGTCCAGCCGTTGTCCACATCGAAGCCGAAGGCTTCGCCGCCCTCATTGCCAGTTACATAGGCGGCATCGCCGATATCGTCAGGCAAGTCATACTCGGGATTCTGAATCCCCAGGCCAAGCACCGTTTCGTAGGTCCCTTGTGGCTCGCCCCGCTGCCAGCTTCCCCGCTGGGCGGTCCCACTGACCATCCAGC
>RFHL01001119.1 GCA_003696875.1 Bacteroidota bacterium
ATGAGAAGCAATGCAAATTTTTTTAATAGTTTTACTACAAAAAATACAAACAAAGCACTCGTTTATTTATAAACAAAACTCAATACGTAAAGCATTACCCCTTTTGAGCCTTGGATGGTCCGAAGATTACCTTGTGAAAGTGGCATCTCTGGGCTGGAAAATACCTTTCCCCTTTGCTTGCCGTATACCTATGCAGCCTTCGGTGGCGGGTTTGGATCATGGACCGCAGTCCTTTACTGTGGAAAAAACACCCGCCCTGCCTTTTCATCCCGGGAAAAAGGCTTATCTTTGTAAGTGACCAAATGATCATTCCCTATGTTGCTCTCCAACCTTCCCATGATGTTCGGACTCGGTGGTCAGGAAATTCTGATCATCCTGTTCGTGGTTCTGTTGCTGTTTGGTGCGAAGAAAATCCCTGAGCTGGCCCGCGGTCTCGGAAAGGGTATCCGCGAGTTCAAGGACGCTTCGAGCGAAATCAAGCGCGAGATTGAGACGGCTTCCAAAGTCGACGAACCCCGCAAAATCGACGAATAAGCATTTCACCTGTGGTGGAATATCAAACCCTCGCTGACATACAGCGAGATCTATCAACCGGGTCGCTCAGTTGCAGCGACCTGGTTGATGTGTATTTAGCCCGTATCGAAGCCCACGCCCACCTCAATGCCTTTGTCGAGGTGTATACCGAGGAAGCCCGGGCAGCCGCGGTCGTCGTCGACCAAAAGATCGCCGCCGGCACCGCTGGCCCGTTGGCGGGCCTGGTGCTGGGGGTCAAGGACGTCATTTGTCATCAGGATCACGGTTTGACGGCTTCTTCCCGGATGCTGACGGGTTTTCAATCCCTTTTTTCGGCCACCGCGCTGGAGCGCGTCCTCGCCGCCGACGCCATCATCATCGGCCGGCAAGCCTGCGACGAGTTTGCGATGGGCTCCTCTAACGAGACCTCCTGCTACGGGCCGGTGCGCAACCCTGTGCATCCAGACTATGTGCCCGGCGGCTCCTCCGGCGCCTCGGCGGCGGCGGTGGGCGCCAGCCTGTGTCATGCCTCTCTGGGCTCAGACACCGGCGGCTCCGTGCGACAACCGGCAAGTTTCTGTGGTGTGGTGGGCCTCAAGCCCACCTACGGACGGGTGTCTCGCTGGGGACTTATTGCCTATGCTTCTTCTTTTGACCAGATCGGGCCCATCACCCGCTCGGTCGAGGATGCGGCCCGCATCTTGCATGTGATCGCGGGTCCCGACGGCAAGGACAACACGGCCCATGCGGTCCCGGTCCCAGACTACCCGGCGGCGCTGGATGCGCCTGCCCGCCCCTGGCGGATCGGGTATCTGCAGGAGGCCTGGGACAGCCCCGGCCTGGACCCGGAGATTCGGCAGCGGGGACTGGACCTGATGGCCCGCTTGCGGGCCGGGGGGCACGAAGTCAAGCCGGTTTCTTTTCCTCTCCTAGACTATGTAGTCCCCTGCTACTACATCCTCACCACGGCCGAAGCCTCCTCCAACCTCTCCCGCTACGACGGGGTGCACTATGGCTACCGGAGCCCCCAAGCTGAGAAGCTGGAAGCGGTGTATACCCGCAGCCGCAGCGAGGGCTTTGGCCTGGAAGTACAGCGCCGCATTCTGCTGGGCACCTTTGTCCTTTCGGCGGGCTACTACGATGCGTATTATGGCCAGGCCATGAAGGTGCGTCGCCGCATCCGGGATTATACCCTGGAGTTGCTGAGCGACTGTGACTTTCTCCTGACCCCCACCGCCCCGGGCACCGCCTTCAAGTTGGGCGAAAAGCTGGATGATCCCATCGCAATGTACCTCAGTGACATTTATACCGTGCACGCCAACCTGGCGGGCATCCCCGCTATCTCGTTACCTCTGGGGCAGCACAGCAATGGCCTGCCCTTTGGTCTGCAACTGATGGGGCGCCCTCTGGCCGAGGCTGATCTCTTGGCGGCTTCACGCTACCTCATGGATCTGAAGCCGCTCTGAGCGTCTCTGTTCAGACAGTAATTTCGGTCATCATAGCCGGATTCTTGTTCCAGGTATAAGGATATAATGTATCTTTGGGTCCCTGGCAACCTGCCCTTCCCTTTGCGATCTTACCGTTCCCCATCAACACCCCGAACATGAGATTTTTTCTGGCGCTGGGCCTTTGCATGATGACCTGGACATCGGTTTTGTCCCAAAACTTGCCTAAACTTATGCCGACAGACAGTGACACTACCGCTGCCGAACCGGAAACCAAAGGATCCTTATTCAGCGAATGGGAAGCCGAAGCCGAGGCGATTGAAGCCCCCCTCCAGGCCTTCACCAAAAACTACCATTATGCTCGCCCCACCACCAGCATCTACGATACCCTGTTGCTGAATACGCAGGGCTTTGCCCCAGGCGATATTCCCCGCTATGAAGCCGAGGTCATTGCCAAGCGTCTGCACGATATGCCTACGCTCATTGCGATGGACTACAACGAGTATGTGCAGCGCTACATCGACGTCTATACCCTGCGCAAGCGGGACCAGGTTTCCCGTATGTTGGGCTTGGCCGAAGTGTACTTTCCCATTTATGAGGAATACCTGGATCGGGAAGGCCTGCCCATCGAACTCAAGTACCTTTCGGTGGTGGAGAGCGCCCTCAATCCGCATGCCCGCTCCCGCGTGGGAGCTACCGGCCTGTGGCAGTTTATGCTGCGTACCGGACAGATGTATGGCCTGCGTGTCAACTCTTTCGTGGACGAGCGCCGTGACCCCTACAAGTCCACCGAAGCGGCCATGCGCTACCTTAAAAGCTCTTACAACGAGTTTGGAGATTGGCTGCTGGCCATCGCTTCCTATAACTGTGGCATCGGCAATGTCCGCAAAGCCATCGCCCGCTCGGGCGGCAAGCGCAATTTCTGGGAAATCCGGGAATACCTGCCCCGGGAAACCCGGGGCTATGTGCCGGCCTTCATCGCCGCCACCTATACCTTCAACTACGCCTCAGCCCACAACCTGTACCCCATCTACGTGGACTTTGACTTGGAGCAGGATACCCTGCACCTGAAACACATCGACATTACCCTGCAGGAAATCAGTGATATGACCGGAGCGGACCTGGAATTACTCCGCTATCTCAACCCCGAACTCAAGCTTGACCGCATTCCCTACAGCCGCGAACCCTACGTCTTGCGGGTACCACCTGCGACCGCGACCTACTTCGCCGCCCATCAGTCCCGGATCTACGCCCAATATGGCAAAAAGCGGGACGGCGACCTGCTGCCCGTCACCTATGCCGTCAACCGGCAACCCGCCAGTAGCACCTACCGTTCGGCCGGCCCCTCGATCGACGACTATCGCCCGGCAGGAACCAGCCTGGTCTACTACACCGTCCGCTCGGGCGATGTGGTCGGCTCCATTGCCGAAAAGTACGAGGTTTCTCCCCGGCAAATCGCCTACTGGAATGACCTGTATCGCTATCGCATCAAGGTGGGCCAGAAGCTGAAAATTTACGCCAAACCTGAAGTCGCCCAACGGGTAGGAGCTACCCCCAGCCGCCCCCGTACGGTGGCCAGCGGCCCGGCCATCCCCAGCTATACCGGTAGCGGCACCATCGTCTCGCATACCATCAAGCAGGGTGACACCCTCTGGGGCATCGCC
>RFHL01001120.1 GCA_003696875.1 Bacteroidota bacterium
ACTTGGGACCCAGGGCGGTGCCAGGATTGAAGCGCATGCCGGTAGGGCCATTGACGTAATTGCGGATGGGCGGCACGATGTAGGCAGCCTGCCCTTCGTGGCGGGGCAGATAGAGGCCCTCGTCCATCCAGACCTTGTAGGGGTTGCTGGCCGGGTCGTTGTACTTGCCGTACTGCCAGTGGTTGCGCCAGCCGGCGTCGGAGCCGTTGACGATGTAGACGAGGCGCTCGGACTCGCCGCGGTGATCGCCGTCGTTGTCCTCGCTGATCAGGTTGCCGTAGGCGTCGAAGACAAACTCGTGGGTGTTGCGCAGGCCGGCGGCAAAGATCTCGAAGTCGCTGCCGTCGGGATTGGCGCGGCAAATGATGCCCTGATGGGGATAGGCATGGCGCTGTCCATCCTGGTCCACGATGTTGGCGCCGACGTCGCCGATGCCCCACCAGACCTTGCCGTCTGGGCCCATGGTAAGGCCCGACATGCCGTGGCCGCTGAAGCCGATGTGTACATTGAACCCATGGCTGATGGAGGTCTTGGTATCCATGACGCCCTCACCGGAGCGGTCCTGCATCCGCCAGAGGTCGGGGCCAACGCCCACAAACAGGTCCTGGCCGCGCACCATGAGGGCCCCGGCCACATCGGTGACCTCATCGTGGAAGTCCTGTACCACACGCAGGGCCTGATCGGCGAGGCCGTCGCCGTCGGTGTCTTCGATGCGCCAGACCTCTTCCTGCTCGACGGCGAGGTCGCGCCAGTCGTGGATGGAGTCGCCATTGAGGTCGGGCAGCCAGACGTTTTCCGCACTGTGGCTAGGGTCAAAGATCTCGTGGAGGAAGGCGCGGCGATCCTCGACGGTCTGGAAACCCAGGGAAGACTGTATCCAGTCGCGATGTCCCCGCACGTCAAATTCTGAGTGCTTCTGTCGTTGGGTACGGGTGATGTAGACCCGGCCCTGGGGGTCGATGTCGAGGGCGATGGGGTCGGGCGAAAGGGAGTCGACGGCCCATAGGCTGAGCTCCAGCCCGTCGGCAACGAAGGCCCCGACTTGTTGCCGGATGCTGCCGGCCTGGATGGCCGCCCGGGCCGGGTCGACCTGGACGAGATGCCGCTCCTGGGGCGGCGGCGGGCTGTCACACCCTATGAGGGTGAGCAGGGTTCCTAGGAGAAGGAGAGCAGCGTAGCGCATAATAAGATATAGACTTGGGGTAAGGGGTTGCTTTATGCAACACCACACAGAAAAACAATATTTTCGGAATAAGGCAGCACAAAATACGCATATTCTCTGATGTCAGAAACGAGACAGCTGCAGCGAGGGCATGCGGGGCGCTAGGGGCCTGGAGGGCTTGGTCCGGAGTGGAACGAAGGACGGAGCGATAGCGACCCCGGAAGGGCCCGACGGCGGAGGCCCGGTCCCCGGGACGTAGCCGGAGCGCCCTGCTATTAGACAATTAGAGCGTAGAGGCGAGACCTTCCCTCCCATTGTCCGGGGCCGGGAAAAGGGCTATATTGAGGGCTATCCTAACCCGAGACCCTATGCGTATGGTCTGGCTTCTATGCCTGTGCCTGCCCCTGTGGGCTGTGGCCCAAACGATCCCCAATCAGGGAGTAGATCTGAGCGGCTTTGACCTGCGGTATCATAGCCTGCCCTTTGTGGATCTGGATGGCGATGCCGCCCGGCAGGTGGTGGTGGACCGGGAGGCAGGACAGTATCTGGGGCATCCCTCCTCGGTGCTGCTGCCCGACGGGCAGACGATGTATGTGGTATACCCCAAAGGCCACGGCCGGGGCCCGATCGTGATGAAACGCAGCCCTGATGGGGGCCGGACCTGGAGTGATCGCCTGCCGGTGCCAGCCAACTGGGCCTCGTCGCTGGAAGTCCCGGTACTGGCCCCGACCTACGATGCGGCGGGGGCCTATCATCTACGGCTCTTCTCGGGTCTGTACCCAGCCCGGATGGCGAGCTCGGCTGATAGCGGCCGGAGCTGGACGCCGCTGCAGCCGCTGGGCGACTGGGGCGGGATCGTGGTGATGGGCGATGTGACGCCCCTGGGCACGGGGGCAGGGCATTATCTGGCCTTCTTTCACGATGATGGCCGCTTTATCGACTGGGCAGGGCGCAGCGAAGGCGAGCAGGCGCAGGCCCGGGCAGGGATGCCGGCCTTTACGGTCTACACGACCCACTCGGAGGATGGGGGCGCGACCTGGCGCGCGCCCCGGGCCATCTATACCTCGCGGGTGTTGCACCTTTGTGAGGGAGGCGTGATCCGCTCACCGGATGGGCGGCAGTTGGCGTTACTACTGCGGGAAAACAGCCGCCGGCTGAATAGTCACATCATGTTTTCGGAGGATGAAGGGCGGACGTGGTCGCCCCCACGGCCGCTGCCAGCGGCCTTGACGGGGGACCGCCATCAGGCGGTCTACGGGCCGGACGGGCGGCTGTTTGTCTCCTTCCGGGACTACAGCCCGGCGCCGGCGCGCTACGAGGCGCTGCGGCGGGCCTGTACCGACTGTGATCCGGCGGCGCTCAAGGCGCAGGCGGGGGCGGCGAGTCCCACGCACGGCGACTGGGTCGCCTGGATCGGGCGCTACGAGGACCTGGTCGAGGGCCGGGAGGGGCAGTATCGCCTGCGGCTGAAGGACAATACGCGGGGGACCGACTGCGCCTATCCGGCGCTGGAGGTGCTGCCGGATGGGACGATCGTGGCGACGACCTATGGCCACTGGACGGCGGGGGAGCCGCCGTGGATTTTGTCGGTGCGCCTGCGGCTGGAGGAGTGGCCGGAGCGGGGATGGGATTGATGCCGGTGGTTTAGAGCCGAGAGACGAGATGTTGAGAGGCGAGACAAAATCGCTCATTCGTCCCGATCCGCTTTATCCCGTCCTTTTTTTCCGACAGGATTAACGGGATTTACAGGATTAGTTGACCACCTGGAATTCAATTGGGAGGAGGCAAAGGGGCGCCTCGTATGCCCTGATCTGCTTGCATCCCATTCATCCCGTCCCATTGAGAACCGAGAGACGAGATGTTGAGAGGCGAGACAAAATCCCTCATTTGTCCTGATCCGCTTCATCTCGTCCTTTTTCGACAGGATGAACGGGATTTACAGGATTAGTTGACCATCGGGAATTCAATTGATGGGCAAAAGGATAGCCTGGTAGGCCCTGGCCTGCGTGCGGGGTGGAAGAATTTCCCCTGGCGGCAAAACAATTGGACAGGAGCCGAGTTTTCCTGCTACCCTAGTAGCCCTTGCTCTCTTTTCCCTTATTTTTTTCTTTGCCGCCATGAAAACCCTCCAAGCCCTGCGCTACGCAGGACTGTTAGAAGGCATCTCCTACCTCCTCCTGCTGGGGGTAGCCATGCCACTCAAATACCTGGCTGGCTGGCCCGCCGCCGTGACCTACGTCGGCTGGGCGCACGGCCTGCTGTTTGTCGTATATCTGGGTCTGGCTGGCCTGGCCTGGTGGCAGTTGCGCTGGCCCTTGCGCCGACTGATAGAGGCCTTTTTTGCGGCTCTACTGCCTTTTGGTCCCTTTGTGTGGGACCGCAAGGTGCTGCGCGAAGCCGAAGCCGAGCTCGCCATAGAGCTGGTCCGTGCCTAGATATGATTTCCCCCTCTCTTTGTTATCTGGACGAATGGCTGGTCGCGGCCTACAAGCCGCCCGGCCTGCTGGTGCATCCCAGCCAACAAGACCGGCAGGCGGAGGGCAGCCTGATGCAGCAGCTGCGCGACCACCTGGGGCAGCATGTGTATCCGGTACACCGGCTGGACAAAGGCACCTCGGGCCTGGTACTGATGGCCCGGGATCCTGACACAGCCCGGCGGCTGAACCAGAGCTGGGCTTCGCGGGAGGTGGAGAAAAGCTATCTTGCCCTGCTGCGGGGATATACCGATCCCCAGGGGGACATCGATTATCCCCTCAAGCCACTCTGCGACCGGAGGACCGGTCGCCGTAGTACCGACCGGCCGGCGCAGCCGGCACTGACGCATTATCAGACCCTGGCGCAGGTGGAACTGCCGCAGGCGGTAGGCCGCTACGAGACGGCGCGCTATTCGCTGGTGCGAGCCCAGCCGCACACGGGCCGCAACCGGCAGCTGCGGAGGCATTTCAAGCATATTTTTCATCCCATCGTGGGGGACCGCAAGCATGGGGATCGGGCGCATAATGCGTTTTTTGCGGCGCAGTATGGCCTGGCGCGCATGCTGCTGCATGCGGAGGGGCTGGAGCTACAGCATCCGCATACTGGCGAGCGGCTTTCCTTGCACGCCCCCATTCGGGGGGCGTTTG
>RFHL01001121.1 GCA_003696875.1 Bacteroidota bacterium
ACGAAAAATTGGCCCGGGCCAGCCTTGCTCTACCAACAATTGCCCAAAAGTTTTGGTTGAGAAAAAAATGGAGGATATTTTTAGGCCAAAGACATTGAGCCAAATATGGGAAGTAAGCAAGGAATCATCAAAGGAAGCCGCAAAGAGCGCGAGCTGGATTTCTGGGGAAAGCTGTATTTCCCGGAGGTCTTCAAGGGGATGTGGTTTTCCTTCAAGCATATTTTCAAGCCCACCGTCACCCTGCAGTACCCCGAAGAAAAGCCCGTCCTGGGGCCGGAATTTCGGGGGCGCCCGGTACTGGTCGCCGAAGAAGGCAAGGAACGCTGCGTAGCCTGCGGGCTATGCGCCCGGGCCTGTCCCCCACTGGCCATCTCCATGCAGGGAGCTGAGATCCCCGACGGGGACGTCAAGGAGCGCTATCCCGAGCGCTTTGAGATCGACATGCTGCGCTGCATCTATTGTGGGCTGTGCGAAGAGGTCTGCCCCGAGGAGGCCATCGTGATGAGCCCCTGGTATGACTTCAACTTTCAGAACCGGGAAGAAGCTGTTCATGGCAAGGATCGCCTCGTGGTCGACAAGGAAGAGGTCAAAGACCGCCTGGACTTCCTGGCCAAGCGCCGCAACCCCAACTTTGGCGAGGTCTACCAGCATGACAAGCGCAACAATACCCACACCTTGCGCGACCGCAAGGAGGTGATGGGCAAGGGCCTGCCTGAGCCCGATGGCCACTGATCATAGCGGGTTGCCTAACCCTGCCGGTGCCTGTGCGTTTACCCCTCTGGGTGACTCACAGGCACCTTCCGTTTTTCCCTTTTTCAAAGGGGTTTTCTTTTCTACTTTCTTCAGAAACTCACATTCATGAAACCTATACACGCTACGACGGTTCTCGGCATCATGCATAACGGGCAGGTCGCCCTGGGCGCCGATGGGCAAGCCACGATGGGCAATACCGTGGCCAAAAGCAACGTCAAGAAAGTCCGCAAGATCGGCAACAACGACATCATGGTCGGCTTTGCCGGGTCCACGTCGGATGCCTTCACCCTGGTGGAGCGCTTCGAGGAAAAACTCAATATGTACCGGAGCAACCTGCGCCGGGCCGCCATTGAGCTGGCCAAGGACTGGCGCACCGACCGCTACCTGCGTCGCCTGGAAGCCCTCCTCATCGTCATGGACAAGGAAGAGGGCCTCATCATCAGCGGAACGGGCGACGTGCTCGCCCCGGAGGAGGGCATTCTCGCCATCGGCTCGGGCGGGGACTACGCCCGCTCGGCGGCCATGGCCCTTAAGCGCCATGCCCCCAACCTCAGCGCCGAGGAGATCGTGCGTGAAGGCCTCCACATCGCCGCCGATATCTGCATCTACACCAACCATAATCTGGAGGTGATGACGCTGTAATCCAGAGTCGGGAGTCGGGAATCGGGAATCGGGAATCGGGATGCGTTCCCAGATTCTCCGTTTCTTCGACAGTAGGCGCAAAAGTCGGCCCATCTCTGGTTACCAACTGGCAGGCCGGGCCAATACCTGCACCATGTAGTGATCGGCCATATATGCCCCCATGTCCCGGTAGCCGGGATTCATCATGTTGCGGCAATGGCCGGGGCTGCGCTGCCACCGCTGTACAGCGGTGGTCACATCCCGCCCTCCGGACAGGGCATTTTCGCCTACAAAACTCCAGTGATAGCCTGCGCCTGATATCCGGTCTCCCAGGCGGCTGCCATCAGAGCCTACGTAGCCCAAAAAGTGGTGGGTAGCCATGTCCTCGGCCTGCACCTGGGCGGCCAGGGTCAGCTGCTTGTCCCAACCAAGGGGTGGTGCCGGCGGCATCCAGGTATCGCCACAGTGGCAGCCCTGCGCCCGCATGACGGCCTGAAGCATCTCCCGGGCAAAGGCAGCTTCGTCATAAGCAGTGGGGGAAAGGGTGGACATGAGGACCCAAAGTCCCCAAGCCCCTACGAACATACGCATCGGAGCGGATTATCAGGTGGATATGGAAGGGTAAGGCCGGCGGTATGGGCATAAAACAATCCAGACAAAAGATTTCCTCCCGAGGCCCCAACCCAACACAGGAATAGGTATATTCCCATCGGAAATACCGCCATAGGTCACAATGGGTCAATGCTCCTCCCAGGTAAGCCACCTCCACGGCCCGGGCCGGTCTTTTAGGCATTCATGACGTTTTTTTCACATAACCCTCTTCGATGATGAGATCCATGCGCTTACCCCACCTCTTGCTTTTTCTGATGAGCCTGATGGTCGCCCTCCCGGCCTTTGCAGCAGCTCCAGCCCCGGCTTCGGCCTCGTCCGAAGTCATGTCCGCCGAACAGCCCCAGCGCCTTACCCGCGCCGAGAAGCGCGCCACCCGGCAAGCCCTGCGAGAACTCCGGGCCGAGGCCCGGGAAGCCGCCCCGGAAGCTGAAAAAGGCCTGATTGGGAAAATCATCCTGCTTATCCTGGCCTTCATTTTGCCCCCCTTGGCGGTATTTTTCAAGGTCGGTTTTGGCATCCAGTTTTGGCTGAATATCCTACTGACCCTTCTGGGTATCCTGCCTGGGATTATTCATGCTATTCTGGTTATCACCGATGTGGTAGGCTAATGAGATTGGACAGTCTTTGTGTTCCAGAGGCGGCTTTTCCGGGAAAAGCCGCCTCTTTCGTGTCTTGAACCCCTGCTCAAAACCAAAGGCCCCGGAACGGGTTTAGAGCTTGTAGGCATGTGGCAAAAGGCTGACTTGTCCGTTACCCTACAGTCTGGGGCGCCCCGGAGATGTTTTTTTGCCCTACCTGCCCACATTTTTTTTCGTTTCTTTGTATGAGCCTCAGGAGACCCTGGAAGGCCCCGGACTCCAGCACCCGCCATGCCTTCCCTACCAGGTCCCGTCCCATTGCTTTCTCGCGTACACACCCTTTGTCAACATGAAGCGCAGCCTCTTCTTGCCAATATGCTTACTCATGGCCAGCCTGAGCTGGGCGCAGGACTATGCGCCCCAGTCGGTCCTGAGCCAGGGCAGCTGGTACAAAATTGCCGTTCCCCAGAGCGGTGTCTATCGCATTGATGCCTCCTTTTTGCAACAACTGGGCCTGAACCCCGGCAGCATCGACCCGCGTCATATCCGTATCCACGGCAACGGGGGCGCCATGCTCCCCCAGGCCAATGCCACCCCCCGGCCCGATGACCTGCGGGAAAATCCCATCTTTATCCAAGGAGAAGCCGACGGTAGCTTTGACAGCGGAGATCATCTCCTTTTCTATGGCGAAGGGGCCCATACCTGGGCCTGGTCCGAAGACGCTCAGCGCTTCCAGCAGCGCTTTCATACCTATGCCGATACCAACTACTATTATCTGACTGTCGGCGATACCCCTGGCCTGCGTATCGCCGACCGGCCCGAGCCGGGCGCGGCGGCTGCGACCCCCACGCAGGGCCGGGCCCTGCATTTCCACCAGACGGACCAGTACAATCCCATCCGGTCCGGCCGCCACTGGCTGGGCGAGAGCTTTGACCTCAACCTGAGCCAGACCTTTGCCTTTGCAGTCCCGGATCTGGCCCTCGGGGGCCAAATCCGCATTTCTGCCCGCGTGGCCGCCCACGCCGAAGTCCCAACCGACTTCACCCTCTCGGCCGGCGGCCAGACGCTGGGCTCCCTTCCCCTCCAGGCGACCAACATCACCAACAAGGAGGCACGCTATTACTTCCTGAGCACCCGCACCTTTACGGCCGATGCCTCGGCCATCGGAGGAGACGACAGCCTGCGCATTACCCTGACTTACAACAAGAACGGCTCTTTCCGAGCCGAGGGCTGGCTGGACTGGCTGGAAGTCGAGTACGACCAGGCCTACCGCCTCGCCGGGCGAGGCCAGGCCTTCTTCAGCGTGCTGCCCCAAAGTGAGCCCGCCGGCGAGATCACGCTCCAGGGTGCCAGCAATGCCTACACCGTCTGGGACATCACCGATGTCGCCGCCCCCCAACACATACCCGGTACCCCCAGTGGCGACCAACTGCAGCTACGCCTGGCCACCGACACCCTGCGCCGCCTGATCGCCTTCCGGGGTGACTTCTTGAGCCCTGTCCCGATGGGGCCGGTGGCCAATCAGGATCTGCACGGGTTACCGCTGGTGGATTATCTCATCATCAGCCATCCGGATTTCGTCACCGAGGCCGAGCGCCTGGCCGACTTCCATCGCAGCCACTACCAGCGCAGTGTCGCGGTGGTGACCCCGGAGCAGATTTACCAGGAGTTTTCCTCTGGCAAACAGGACGTGTCTGCCATCCGGGATTTTATTCGCATGTTCTATGTGCGTTCCGGCGGGCTGGCCCCTTCCTTTGTGTTGCTCTTTGGCGATGGCACCTACATCTACAAGCACATCAGTCAAAACTTCAACCCTGAGGGCAACTTCGTCCCCACCTATCAGAGCCGGGACTCCTGGGACCCCACCGATTCCTATGTGAGCGACGACTTCTTTGTGATGCTGGACGAAAACGATGGCTACTGGGGCGAGGCGTCCCAGATCGACGGCGACGATGCCTACGAAGTCAATCAGATGGATGCGGCCATCGGCCGCCTGCCGGTGGCAACGATTGAGGAAGCCGCCGGCGTCGTCGACAAGATCATCGACTATGCCACCAATCCCGAGGGACTGGGCCTGGGTCAATGGCGCAACCGGGTCGTCCTCGTGGCCGACCATAAGGAAGGCGAGGGCAATACCCACGTGCGGCAAGCCAACGGCTACACCGGCCTGATTCACGCCGCCAACCCCTGCATCAACATCGAGAAGATCTACATGGATAACTACCGCATGGTGATCGGGGCCGGTCAGGAGAGCTTTCCTGATGGCCGGGCGGCCCTCCTCGACGCCCTGGATGCGGGCAGCCTGATCGTCAACTACACCGGCCATGGCGGAGAGCAGGCCTGGTCCAATGCGTATATTTACAAGAATACCGACATCGACCGGCTCCAAAACTACCACCGCTTTCCGGCGGTGGTGACGGCCACCTGCGAGTATGGTCGCTACGATGACGAAGACCTCCGCTCCGGAGCGGAGCTGATGGTGCTGCGCCCCGATGCTGGGGCCATTGCCATGTTCACGACCGTTCGCCTGGTTTATTCCTCCCCCAACGAGACCCTCAACCAGAACTTTTATCGGCATGCCTTCACCTTCGACAGCCTGCAACAGCGGATGCTGACGATGGGCGAAATCATGATGCGAACCAAGAACGCCACCTTTCTGCGCGGCAACCTCACCAATATTAACTCCCGGAACTTTACCCTGCTGGGCGACCCGGGCCTGATCCTGAACTACCCGCAACTTCGGGCTCGTATCACACGCATCAATGGCCAGGATGTAGCGCCTGGCCGCATTGATACCCTCCGCTCGCTGGCGCGAGTCTCGGTCGAGGGAGTCGTCGAGGACGAACTGGGCAATCCGCTCCCCGGCTATGCCGGTGACATGGACATCACCGTTTTTGACAAACCCAGCCTGTTTACGACCCGGCTGTCCAACTACTCTTTCCTCTGGCAGAAGAACCGGATCTTCAATGGCAGCGCGTCCGTGCAAGACGGTGCCTTCTCCTTTGAATTTGTGGTACCGATCGACATTTCGTATGAGGATGGAGATGGCAAAATCAGCGTGTACTTCTTTGGCGAAGAAACCGATGGCGCCGGCTGCCAAACCAACCTCTATGTCGGGGGCACCGACCCCGACGCGGTACTGGATGAGACTGGCCCCGAAGTGGAGTTGTACATGAACGATATTTATTGGCAGCCTGGCGGCATGACCGGCCCCAATCCCTATCTCTATGCCGTCGTACGGGACGAAAATGGTATCAATACCGTGGGGAGCGGCATTGGTCATGAGATCACCGCCGTCCTGGACGGCGATGCGGGCAACACCCTTATTCTCAACGATTACTATACCGCCCTGCGAGATAGCTATCAGGAGGGAAGCGTGCGCTACCAGCTCAAGGACCTGGAAGAAGGTGAACACCGCCTGCGCATCCGGGTGTGGGATGTCGCCAACAACGCTTCCGAAGCCGAAACCTGGTTTGTGGTGGCGGATGACGCCCGTCTGGCCTTGGACCGCATCCTTGCGGCACCCAACCCCTTCCGGTCCGGGGAGGAAACGCGCTTTCTCGTGGGGCACAATCAGGATGGCAAGGACCTCGAAGTCCACATTGAGATCATGAGCCCCGAGGGCCGCCGGGTCAAGGTACTGAGCGCAGACTTTCGGGCGACGGGCAACCTGTTTAGCGAGTTGACCTGGGACGGCCTTAGCGAGCAGGGCCTGCCCCTGACGAGCGGCGTATACATCTACCGGGTAATCCTGCGGGAGAAAGAAAGTGGGCGGGAATTGTCGGCCGCCGAACGCCTTGTTTTGCTGCGGTAAGTGTTCCGGGCCGGGAAAACTTTCCCGGCCCGGGCTACTTTTCTCCTAAAAAATGTATATTTGGCCCCGTTTAGAGCGTAATATTTGACCTATAAATCGGTTTTAACCCCTTGCTTTCTACTTGTATATTTGAATGCCTAACCAGGAGAAAGGTCTGCCTATGATGTGATTGCTACACCTGATTTTTCTACGTTAACCCTCAACCAAGGTAGCAACTCTTATGAGGAACATAATTCTGGTCGCGACCTGCCTGGCATGCCTGCTGTTTAGTGGAACCCTGGTACGCGCGCAAAATACGAAGACCATTACCACGGCCGTGCCGCTGCTCCTGATTGCCCCCGACTCTCGTGGTGGGGCTATGGGCGATGCCGGTGTCGCGGTTGCTTCCGGGGCCAATTCCATGCACTGGAACGCCTCAGCCCTCGGCTTCTCTGACAGCCGCATGGGCTTTGCCATGTCCTACTCCCCCTGGCTGCGTGCCCTGGGTATCCCGGACATCAACCTGATGTATCTGTCGGGCTACTACAATACCGGCGGTACCGGTACGGTAGGGGCCTCTCTGCGGTACTTCTCCCTGGGAGAAATCCAGTTTACGGACCCCAATGGACTCCCCACGGGGACGGACAATCCCAATGAATTTGCCCTGGATGTGGGCTATGCCCTCCGCCTGACCCCGGTCCTCTCCGGGGCCATCTCCCTGCGGTACATCAACAGCCGTCTGGGCTCCACCGGCAACATCTCTCCCGATGGGCGCGCCGTCAATACGGTCGCCGGTGACGTCTCTTTCCTGTACCGGAAGGATTTCACCCTCCGCGGCGCCGCGGCCGATATGCCCATCCAATTCTCATCCGGGATCAATATCTCCAATATCGGCCCTAAGGTGTCTTACACCCAGTCGACCGTAGATCGGGACTTTATCCCCATCAACTTGCGCGTAGGCTATGCCTTCAAGTTTTTCCTGGATGACTACAACTCCATCACCTTCACCAATGACTTCAACAAGTTGATGGTTCCCTCCGAAGGTGGGCGCTCTGACGTACCCCTGCTGACGGGGATGTTTGGGAGCTTTGGTGACGCGCCGGGCGGTTTTGGCGAAGAAATCTCCGAGATCAACACCTCGCTGGGCCTGGAGTACTGGTACCGCGACCTCTTCGCGGCGCGGGCAGGCTTCTTCTACGAAGATCCGCTCAAGGGTAACCGCCGCTTCATGACGGTGGGGGCGGGGATCAAATACAATGTGTTTGGGGTGGATTTTGCCTATCTGGTACCCCTGACCACCAACCACCCGCTGGAAAACACCCTTCGCTTCACGCTGACCTACGACTTCGAGTCGGCGGGCAACGAATAACAGACCATGCTTGATCTACAGGCGGGAGCGTAAACCTTGCGTTCCCGCCTGTAGTATTTGTTTGTGGCTGCGGTGCAGCGTTTGGCGTACCCGAGCGTCTTTCTGACAGACACCTTGCTTTCCCGGTCCTCCCAATTCGCCCAATATGAGCCTAAGGCGTAGTTTGGCCTTTTACATACTGAGCCTGAGCGGCCTCTGGCCGCTGTGGGGACAGCTGAGTGTAAGCCTGAGCGGGGGCATGGGGGCATCTCTGGGCCTGCCGGCCGATCAGGTTTCAGCGCCGCCCGACCCGGGCTTTTTCTCAGTCTCAGGGCTGGCACAGCGCGCCTATGCCGGGGCCTTTGACCGGGACCTGCATACCCGCCTGCGGCTGCACTATGCCTGGAGCCGCCACCTGATCGGGACCCTCGACGGAGACTTTACCGCCGGGGGCAGCCGTTTTGCCCGCATGGATCCACAGACCGGTCGCCAAACGCTCGTGGATATTCGCAGCCCCCGTTGGCAGATCAGCCCCGGTCTGATGCTAAGTACCGGTTGGCGCACCTTTGCCCCCTATTTCCGGGCGGCATGGCTCCTGCCGGTGCGACACGAGTTATGCTTCCGGCAACTGAGCCGGGAAGCCTCCGGCGCCACCTTACGCC
>RFHL01001122.1 GCA_003696875.1 Bacteroidota bacterium
CACCTTATCGCGCAGGCAGAAGGAGACCAGGTGCGGGTCGACCGGACGCCGAACCATGCGGCGACCTTGCTGGTTCAGGCCGAGGTGCCTGCCTGGAGGGGCCAGACCTTGCCGGATACGGTGCAGACCTACGCCCAGCTGGAAGCCTTTTTGCGGGCCCTGGCCGCCGACCCGGCACACTTTGCCGGGGCGCCTTTTCCCTTCCGGCTGGAAGGTGAGGTGGCCGCCCTGGCCTGGCATGTCATCGACTGGCCGGAGGGCGATTCGGTCCATACCCACCACAAGCACCAGACCGCCGGGCCACATGATACCCTGCGGCAGACGCCGGTACACATCCTGGGCTTCTATTCCGATCGACACACCGGCCTTTTCACTCACCATAGCAGCAACATGCACCTGCACATGCATACCCGGGACCAGCAGCTTGCTGGCCACGTGGATGACCTGGAGCTGACTCCCGGTGCTCGCCTCCACCTGCCAGCACGTCCCTAGTTATTCGTATCTTCCATTTTCTTCCCCGGGAGGCGGCTATCGGATTGGGATTCCATATTCTTTGGCATGAAACACGAATGGCGAAAACACGAGAAGGCATGGTATCTGCCCCCAACGCGCTCGGAGCAGCGGGTCCTGCCATCCTTCGGCTTTTTTACCCTGTCTGGTTAGGGCAATCCCAACGATCCCGATTTTGCCGATTGCACGGCTGCGCGCTATGCCACCGCCTACGCGGTGCGCATGAGCCCCAAAAGGGGCCTGCCCCCCCCCCGGCCTATGTCGAGTACACCGTGTATTCACTGGAAGGGGTTTGGGACATCAGTGAGTCGGCCAGGCAGCGCGCACCCGAAGCGGTCACCAAGGACGATTTTGTCTATACCATCATGATCCCCAGCCTGGCTTTGTGGAGGCGGCATTTGCCCGGCAGATCCTCGACTGGTTGCGTACCCACAAGCCAGCTCCCCTACTGGAGCAGGTTCAATTCCGGGAGATCGCCGAAGGGCATTGTGTGCAGATGCGACATGTCGGCAGCCATGATGATGAGCCTACCAGTTTTCGGCAAATGGAGGCCTTTGCTGAAGCAAAAGGCCTGAGACGACTGTCCAAAGTCCATCGCGAGATCTACCTCAAGGACCCGCGCAAGACCGCGCCGGATACACAACAGACGGTCTTGCGCTTTCAGGTCAAGAAGATCTGATCAGGGCAGGTCGTAATACAGCTGATACCCGCATTCGGCGGGCGAAAGCCCGCCGCAGTCGCACCCCGGGCCATCGGCCCGGAGGTGGCCCGCGCACACCTCAATCTGCCCTGTTTCCGGCAGGTACACCTGCCCCTCCCGGCTGATCAGGCTCAGCCGTGCCGCATAGACCGTGCCCCCGAGCCCGACCTCGGCCCGGAGAAAGTAGCCCCTTGGACCGGCATCCTCCAGCTGAAAAGCTGTCGCCACGGGTTCGGCGCCTCCAAAGACCGGCCGCAGCCGGGTCTGCAGGACCGGGGCCAGCTCAGCCAGGGGGACTGTCGCCCTCAACTCACCGTTGAGGACTGTCCCCACCGCTTGCAGCATATAGGGGATCTGGACAGGACGGGTCTCCTGGGCCCGTGTGACCAGCGGCAGGGCCATCAGGCCCAGCAGGAGCGTAATGAGGTTCTTTGGGTTCATCATCATACCAGTATGAGCGATCGATAACCAGTTAATATGTCGGAATGCCGGTTTGGGAGGAACTGCTCATCGCGTAAACCGCAAGACTTCCCGGTAGGTCCCCGCGCGAACCTCCAGTAGGTAAGCCCCGGCGGGCAGGTTCATAAGTGCCGATCCGAGGGTCAGCTCATGGCGGCCCGCCTCCAGCTGGTAGGCCCACCGCTGTACCTCCCGTCCATCGACACTCAGCAGACGCAGCTGCACCGGGCCGCTTTCCGCCACATACAGGCCCAGATAGGTCGAGGGTCGGATCGGGATGGGCCCCATCGTGATGACCTCAGTCTTGGGGGCTTCCAGGCGCAGGCTCTGCACCGGGCTATAGCTATGGGTACCATCGGCGGCGGCCTGCCGCAGGCGATAGTAGACGAGGGTGCGTTGATCCTCATCATAAAACGCCCCCTGCTGCATCACGGCTTCGGTATTGGGATAGCCCAGGGCGGTCGCTACGTCCCGGTCGGCATTGGTGGCAAAGAGGTCACCTCCCGGCAGATTGGCCAGATCCCGGCTGTAGGTAGTCGCGTCTACCGTGGCCGCCAGACCAAAGGGGTCATTGTCTGCCATCCGGAAGTAGTGCAGGTTCACATCATCCCCGCGGATATCGTCGGCACTGCCGCGCAAGGCGTCCCCGCCGATGGTGATGTCAAAGGTATTATTGATGCCGTCGGTACTCTTGGTGTAGTTGCGGTCCGGGCCTGCTGGTAACCCCGATTCCGTAGCCAGATTCACATGCGCCAGTCCCAGCGAATGGCCCATCTCATGCAACAGGGTCGACTCAAAATCGATCTCCCCAGAGGAATGCTATTGGCGGCTCCGAGCAGGAGATTGCCGGTGGTCGGCGTCAGGGCATTCATCACCGGCAGGACATTCTGCACCGGCACCACCATGTCGGCGGCAAAGGTACTGGTCGGGTCGATCCCCACGGTGATTGTCAGGGGGCCGCCGGTTCCGTTGTATCCGATGGGGTGGGTCACGACATCGACCCCATTGCCCTCTCCGGCAAAGATATAGGCAAAGGCCAGGGCCGCATTCTGGGGGAGGTAGATCAGGGCCAGCGTCAGCAGCGCCGGGAGCCAGACATAGATACGTAGCATCTTGGTATAGGCAGGAAGGGAATCAGAGAAAGGCATTAGCTGGGCGATAGCCATTTAGGAAGAGCGCATGCTGGCAGTACAAGAATCCGGCCAAGGGCGACCCTCCCCTGTCGCCTTGGGGTTTTGGTGGGCCTTTGTGCGCAGATAGCCAAGCCCTTTCTGCGGGGATGGTGACTTCACTGGTAAAATGGAGGGCGCTCCGGCGGGGGCGGGACCCGCCCGCCCCCGCCGTCGTTCCCTTCCGGGGTCCCGTCCTGCGGACCCTCGCTGCGCTCGGCCCTCCAGGCAACTAGCGCCGCACGTCCCCCACTCGCCAAGATGTGCCCCGGCTGGGGCCTTCGGCTTTTTTTCGTATCTTTACTCCCAGAAAATTCCCCGGGAGCGTAACTTTTTCCCTCCGCCGGGGTATACCCGGGCAAGTGCCAATCCGCCTTTGATAGGTCCCGCCTCGTTGGCCCGCGGCCCGGCTCCGCCTCCGCGCATAATTCCC
>RFHL01001123.1 GCA_003696875.1 Bacteroidota bacterium
AAAAAAGCGGACGACCTCTTCCGGATTTTGTTCTCGGACATACACCAGATCCCCAAAGAGGGTGTCACTGCCTGCGGCCGCCATCGCGGCCACTACCCGGGAGATCACCTCAGGATGGGGATAGAAGTCGTCGGCGTTAAGAATCCCGACCAGCTCGCCGGTGGCGAGTTGGAGGCCTTTGTTCATGGCGTCATAGAGCCCTTCATCGGGCTCAGAAACCAGGTGGGCGACCCGGTCGCCATAGCTGCGCACCGCCTCCACGGTTCCATCCGTGGAGCCCCCGTCGATGACAATGTACTCGATGTCGGAATGGTCCTGGGACAGGACCGAATCGATGCAGCTGCGAATGAAAGGCGCAGCCTGATAGCAAACCGTGATGAGGGAGACGCGCATGAGGGGTCGGGAATGAGCCTTGAAAAACAGGGATGCCCGACGAAAATAGAACAATCCCTGCTACCGGCAAATTTCCGTTTTTCTCCTCTACATGCCTACCAAGGCATGGGTTCTGGCGTACGCTCCGGCACATATACGCCTGGAGGCAAGTCAAGTGGCGCATCCCAATCAATACCCAAGCCGCCCTCGGGGCCTTCCCCCTCATCCAAATCCGACTTGCCGTAGGGGTTCTGGCCCGCCCGAGACTTGATACAAGCCCAGGCGATTAGGCCGCTTCCTACAATCATCAGCAAAGGATTCAGGATGTACAGAAACTGCAAAATATTCATTTTCAGTATACAAGGAAAAAAAATACGGGAAAATAGGACTACCTCAAATGGTCCTGACGATTACCTTAACGTCCAGTCCTTGGATATTGTTCATTTCCAATAAGCAGAAATCCCCGGGGAATACACACGGGCTTCGCTCCAGAGCTTTCTCCACGCTGATAACTGGGAATTCTCCATTTGCTGTTGCAAATTGAAGGTTCCACGGGCACCTCCCTTATTCTCCCAACTATGTAAGTTTTCTTCCCCATGGCTGACTTTCCCGACCTCCAGGTAGCTGCCCACCTCATCGGCGATACGTATACGACCGAACTGGAAAACGGCGACAACACATTTCTTGCCGACGAACCCGAATCCGTGGGCGGCGCCAACAAAGGCATGCGTCCGCATGAGATTCTGATCTCGGCCCTCGCCTCTTGCACGGCGATTACCCTCCGGATGTATGCCTCTCGCAAGCAGTGGCAGGTAGACGAAATCCACGTACAAGCGACGCTGAAGCGGGCTATGACCGATGAAGGCTACCGCGCCTATATCCATATGGATCTGGATGTGAAAGGGGATCTGGGCGAAAAAGAGCGGGCCCGCCTGCTGCAGATCGCCCGGGCGTGTCCCGTGCATAAAACCCTCTCAAACCCTATCAGCATCACGGCCAGCATCACAGAATAAACAAATGACCGTCCTGTGCTTTCAGGTAAATAGCGGGACAGAGAAGGACGGAAGACAAAGGGCTTAAGCCTTGATTTTGAGAGCAAAGTCTGCCTTGTCTTTCCAGAGACAGGCTTGATCTCTACGGCCCACCACCTTATCTATCCCTCTCCCATGCACATCCCTCAGGCCGGACCTGCCTTCCAGGACCAAGTCGATCAGATTTTTGCTGCATATGAGTCCCTCATCACCCGCCCCAACCCCCCGCAAGCGGGGGTGACGGGGCTTTTGCAGCGTTACCAATACCCCATCCTGACGGCGGCGCATACGCCCCCTTTCTGGCGATACGATTTCGACCCGACCCGAAATCCTTTCCTGCTGGAGCGGCAAGGGATCAACGCGGCCTTCAACGCCGGGGCCATCTACCATGATGGCCGATACCTGCTCGCGGTAAGGGTGGAAGGGGCCGACCGGAAGTCCTTCTTTGCCATGGCCGAAAGTCCCAATGGGGTGGACCAGTTTCGCTTCTGGGACTATCCGATCACGCTGCCTGAGACGGACGAACCTGACACCAACGTCTACGACATGCGCCTCGTGGCGCATGAAGATGGCTGGATCTACGGCCTCTTTTGCACGGAACGAAAAGATCCTGAGGCCCCGGAGGGAGACACCTCAGCCGCAGTAGCCAAGTGCGGCATCGCCCGCACCAAAGACTTCGTCAATTGGGAACGCCTGCCCGACCTGATCAGTCATAGCGGCCAACAGCGAAACGTCGTCCTCCACCCGGAGTTTGTCGAGGGGCAATATGCCTTTTACACGCGTCCGCAGGACGGTTTTATCGAGGTCGGGGGCGGTGGCGGCATCGGCTGGGGCCTCGCGCCTGACATCTGTCAGGCGGAGATTCTGCATGAGCGCATCATCGACCCAAAGGTGTACCACACCATCAAGGAGCTGAAAAACGGCCTGGGGCCCGCTCCCATCAAAACCAGCCAAGGCTGGCTGCATCTTGCCCATGGCGTGCGCAACACGGCCGCAGGCCTGCGCTACGTGCTGTACTTGTTTGTAACCGATCTGCAAGACCCCAGCCAGATCATTTACCAACCGGCGGGCTACCTCCTCGCCCCCGAGGGCGAGGAGCGGGTTGGGGATGTGTCCAACGTCCTCTTCGCCAACGGCTGGATCGCCCGGCCCGACGGGCAGGTGTTTCTCTATTACGCCTCCTCGGACACCCGTATGCACGTGGCGACCTCCACGGTCGACAAGCTGCTCGACTACGCTATGCACACGCCCCCCGACGGGCTGCGCTCAGCCGCTTCGGTGCAGCAGCGCCAGGCCCTGATTGATCGCAATCTGGCCTTGTTTCAGGCCAGCGGAATCGGAGAAAGGGCGGACTACTGAGTAGACAAGCCGTCCTAAAAAGCTTCAGCGTGCCGCTCGAAGGTATCCAGGCATCTTGTCTATGTTGCGCTGGGCCAGTGCCATCTGCCGATCCATTGGGCAGGGGTCAGGGCATGGCCGATGCAGGTCGCGCCAGCCGCCGGATGATCCACAGGGCAAAGAAGGTCTCTAGCAAACTGAGTGGGATAGCAAATCCCCAAATACCCAGGGGGAGCACCGATATATTGCCCGTAACGACCCACATCAGCACGAAGCCTGCCAGCCAGGCGAGTCCCCCGCCTCCCAGAAGGTGAAACGCCGGCTGATGAGGTAAATGACAAGGGCGAAGAGCAGCGACCAAAGTCCCCAAACCGCCCCGTTGACCGGGGCGCCGGGAAAGTCCAGGCCCATCGCGGCATAGTGAGCCACCCATTGGCTCTTGAGCAGAAACTCGTTGCGGGCAAACTCTGAGAAGCTGATCCAGACCGTAGCGAGCAGAATGGGGAGCAGCAAGCGACGCACGATCTGCATAGGGCTGCTTTTGAGGAGATGTGGTGTCAAAAGATACTCAATCTGCCCTTCAGGGACAAAAAGAATGGCTACCTCTGTATGGTCCCCAAACTGGCGTCTTCTCCCCGCCAGAAGACCTGCACAGGGCCGTCCAAATCAAACTGTACTTGCCAAAAAAGCCTGCTGTTTCGATTCGCATATAATCCCATCCCCAAAGGTGCCTGCGGCCGTCAAAATCATGGCTCCAAAGGTCGTGCCCCGCGGCACGCAGGTCTTCAATAACCTGCCTGCTCTCTCCGGCCAAAACACGTTGGGATCTGCCTGACAGGGGAGCAATCGCTGGTTTATGGCTTCTTGTAGACCTAATAGGCTTGCCCGGCGATCGCCGCCGGACAAGCTTTCCAGTTTGCTTCTCGAATATGGCTGATAGTCCGTCACTGATCTCCCCGGCGCTTGAGCTCCGATGCGTATACACTGCCGGTCGAAGAAATCGCTGCCATTGAGCCGACCCCGGCTACCAAACCACCCGCCATGGCCAGAGGGGGTTCAGAGAAAAAGCCCGTTGCCCAAAGGACGACCGTAACCAGGCCAAGGAAAAAGAAGATTCCTCCAATGGTCCAGGTCATGGTTTTTACGGTTTTCACTTTCTGCTGTAGCTCTTCCGTCGATAGTTCCTTTACATCCACCTTTGATTTTGCCATAGATCTGTGCAAATGGGCCCGTCATAGCTGCGGGCGAGACCAGCCTAAAAGAGGGGAAAGCAGCTAAATGTCAAGTGTTCTTGAAAGACAATTATTCAGACATGAAAAAAGAGAAAATGTTTGGCTTTTTTGAAGGAATCGGCCTGTACTACTCTGCCCCTCTCGCGTTTCGCTCATTTACGTAGGCTGCCTGCCGGGCGGTCACGACAATCACACCGGCAGAAAAAAGAATCAGGCTGACAAACAAACCGAAGGGAGGTCCTGTGACACCCCCCCTGAACCACAGGCCAAAGGCGATCAGAAACTGGATCGCCCCCAACCCAATCAAGGTCAGCTTTACGAGCTCCATACGGTCTATCGCCCTGTCAAGGTCCGCAGTGGATATATTTTTGATGATGCGTTTTTTCATGCAAAAGGGTTTATGCTTGATCATAGCAAAACACCATTTACGCACCAAACAAGTCTTTTATTTTTCTTTTTTACAAAGAAAGACACTATTATTGACAATAATCACAAACCCATACCCCCAACACTTATGGCTTGGCCCGGATCCCGATCACATTGGGGATCGGCCAGTAGTGGTCATTTTCATCCGACTCCAGAAAGCCTGTCTCATAGCTGCCAAAGCGCTGTACCGACCTACCGCCGGACTTCAGATAAAAGGAAGCCTCCGGCCCGCCCTCCAGATACATGGCCTTGGCCAGGTCGATGTCGAGGGAGAGCAGCAGGTCGATGAAATCATGTACCGGAAAAGGCGAGCGGGTAAATATGAACAACGCGCGTCCCTGCGCATCTTCGCCCAGCACCACCATGCTCCACTTCTTGGCTTGCCGGCTCCAGCGATTGCTGCGGTGGCAGTCCACCATGCGGATGCTCTGGGTGAAGGAATGGTACTGCGCCCGCAGGCTTTCCCAGTCCTGGCAGGTACGGTCTATGATCTGGAAGGGCGGCACGTCATCTGTTCTGGGATTAAAGGCCGCGATGGTGTTGTCCTGGTTCAGGCGGGGATTGTTGACAAAGTCGTAGTGCTGCATGAAGCCCAGGTTGGTGGCATAGTCGGCCTGGTACATGCCGGCATTGACCAGAGCAATGAGGTTGCCCCGACGCGCCCATTCGGGCGCGGTATGGGGACCGTCTCCGGTCTGCTTGGCGCTCATGAGCACCATCTCATAGCGGACCGGATCTATGCGCAGCATAGACACGCGCCCGTCCCCAATGGCGGGCGCCGGGCTGATCTTGTGCTCGGCATAGGCTAACCCGGGAGCCAGGTGGTCCCAGGCTAACGGAGCAGTTTGGGGCCACAACAATAGGCAAGCCAGGCCCCAAAAAAGGGGACAAGACATAAGAATAGGGTTTCCTGCCTAATGCTCGGGGACAAAAAAGTTACGCGCCTCTGCCTCTGGGTCTCCATACTGCATCTGATCTATGCGCAGATCCAGCCAGGTCCAGTCCCCCTCGGGCAACTTCCAGGTCGCCTGCATATGCACCGGGATGATAAGGCCCTCCCGGCGTTCCCTCTTCAGGGCTTCGATGACCCATTCGTACTTTTCTGCCTCCGGCTCGCCGCCTTGATAGCGCATAGCGGAGAAACGCTCAAAGTGCCCCGCTTCATCAAAAAAGAAGGTCCCGCTACCCTCTGTCCCCTGCCACCGCATGGTGGCCCGGGCCGAATGATCGTCCAGGGGTTCCCATTCGATATATGAAGCAAGCGCCGCTGCGGGATACCAAACCAGCTCACCCAAAAAACGCTGCAGCGCTCCTTCGTCAATTTTGGGGCTATCCCGGGCATTAGCCACCGGAATCAGGCCCAACAACTTGATGAGCATCTCGCCTCTCCCATCCTGAAACCGGTCCCGGCCCCATACCGGAAAGCCCGGCCCCATGGCCAACTCCACGTCCCACACAAAGGCGGGCGGATTCAGCACCACCACTTGCCGAGCGGTCGCCTTGAAAGGGGTTTCCTGACCGGGCCGCAAGTACATATTGGCCTGCTGGGTGAGAAAAATCTGCGAGGGCCTTACGTGGCCGACCAGGCCACACGTTCGTAACCAGCGGCCCACGGGTTGTGGCAATGCCTCTAAATCGGCCTCCCCAATCGTTTCCCTCTCCGAAGGAGCCACGATCGGCAGAGCAGCCCGATCCTGCTGCACTCTTTGCCCAAAACGATACCCTGCCCCACCGACCAAG
>RFHL01001124.1 GCA_003696875.1 Bacteroidota bacterium
CGCCGAGTCGCCCGTACCAGTTTTCCTCGCCGGGGGCTTGCGCCCCGACAATGTGCAGGACGCCCTTGCTGCCGTACAGCCCTACGGGCTGGATATTTGCAGCGGCGTGCGCACGGCCGACAAGCTTGATGCAGATAAGTTAGCCGCTTTTTTTTCGGCCATTAATGCCTTTTCTCATGCCTAGTGCCCGCTTTCTTCGAGTGACTTTGGGGGTCTGGACGCTCTCTCTGTGCCTCGCCCTTCTGGTAGCCTGCCAGCAGAAACCCTCCCTGCCCCAGGTATCCGCAGGCCAGCTCATCCGCTGGCCGGAGGTAACCTCCCAATTTATCGCCGCCCGTCATGTCGACATCTGGCTACCCCCCGGCTACGACAGTACCCAACACTATCCGGTTTTGTATGTGCACGACGGGCAGATGCTTTTCGACAGCACCCAAACCTGGAACGGGCAGGACTGGCAGATTGATGAGGTCTGCAGCCAGCTGATTGCCGCTGGCAGGATGCGCCCCGCCATCGTGGTAGGCATCTGGAATGATGCCAAGGAGCGCCACGCCGATTATTTTCCCCAGGCCCCGTTTGAATCCTTACCCGAGCCGGTGCAGGATTCCCTGCTCAAAATCGGCTGGGAAAGCCCGCTTTTTGCCACCCCGGTCAAGTCGGATGGCTATCTCCGTTTTATCGTCGAAGAACTCAAACCGCGGATCGACCAGACCTTTGCCACGCAGCCAGAGGCAGCGAACACCTTTGTCATGGGATCCAGCATGGGCGGGCTTATTTCGTGGTATGCGATGTGCGAATATCCGGAGGTATTTGGCGGGGCGGCCTGCTTGTCGACCCACTGGCCGGGCACCTTTACGGTCGAGGGGAATCCCATTCCCGAGGCCTTCTTTGCTTACCTGAGGGAGCACCTGCCTCCGCCCCGGACCCACCGGATCTACTTTGATCACGGTACCGCCACTCTGGATTCGCTCTATCCGCCCTTGCAGCGCGTCGCCAATCAGCTGGTGCAGGCCGCCGGGTACGACAGCCTGCACCATATGCAGTCGATGGTCTTTCTGGGGCAGGATCACGCTGAGCGCGCCTGGGCGCGCCGGGTGCATCTTCCGTTACAGTTTTTGCTGGGCGAAAACTAAAGCTGGGGTTCCGCCAGGGTAGCCAACAGCCCCTGCACATCCAATTGCCGGGTATACATATCCAGCGTGCCGTCGGCATGCCGGGGCCAGGCCTCTTGCGGCCGGTCCCAGTAAAGTTCGACCCCGTTGCCATCGGGATCATCCAGGTAGATGGCCTCCGAGACGCCATGATCTGAAGCCCCGCTGAGGGGATAGCCATGATCCAGCAGCCGCCGCAGGGCGGCGGCGAGGTCCTTGCGCGCAGGGTACAGAATAGCCGTATGAAACAGCCCCGGCGCCCGCCGGGGAGCGGGCCCCTGCCCCCGGCTCAGCCAGGTATTGAGCCCGATATGGTGGTGGTAGCCCCCCGCCGAGAGAAAAGCAGCCTGGTCCCCCAGGCGCTGTGTAACCGAAAAGCCCAGCAGGTCGCGATAGAAGGTCAGGGCCTTATCCAGGTCAGAAACCTTGAGGTGGACATGCCCGATACGGGTCTGGGGAGAGAGGGTGTAGGCTTGATCCATGTTTAAACATTAAACTATGTCCTTCGTGTACGAGGAAGGCGGAAAAAAGATTATTCCACCCGAATAAGCTGGCCGTATCTGGTGCCGCCGCCCGAGAGCTGGAGCCAATAATGCCCAGAGGGCAGGTAGGGAGGCAGGTCCCAGGAAGTCGATGGATGAGGGCTGCGCTGGGCGATCAGCCGTCCCTGGCTGTCAAACAAGCGGAGGGCCACCGGTCCGCTGATTCCGGACCAAAATATGCGTCCCGTCCGGGCGACGGGTTGAGGCCACAGCTGCACCGGCTCAACACGGGGGTTCAGGGCCGTGGTTTGGGCGGCAAGCGTATCATACACCAGCAAAAACTGGTTTTCGATGCCCTCAGCCGAGAACCCTGCCACCAGAAAGCCCCCGTCGCGCGCCCGCCACATGCCATAGCCGTGGTCGATGCCGGGACCACCATAGAAGCGCTGGTTGCGGGGCAGGCCGCTGCTGTCGCAGCGCCAGACGAGCACATCGGTCTGCTGGCTCAGGCTGTCATAGCCGTAGCCAGCGAGGTACAGATCGCCGTCAGAATCCTGAAAGCCCGCAAAGGCGGCGTCGCCGCCGGGGCCACCGAGGTAGCGCCGCCAGCGTTCTTCGCCATCGGCGGTGAAGTTGACGAGGTAGTAATCAAAGGCGGTGGTCGTCGTATCCGGGGCAGATTCGCCGATCATGAGATAGGTGCTGTCTCGGAGGGCGAGCAAGCTTTGGGCGCCACCATTGAGCGGGCTGGTAAAGGGCAGCACCCACTCGACGGCCCCCAGGCTGTCGAGGCGGGCAGCATAGGCATTGTAGTGACCGGCAGGCTGCTGACGGTCCCCCACCACGAGTAGGCTACCGTCGGGGCCGGGGAGCAGGGCATGCCCTACGTCGATCAGGCTGTCGCGCAGGGGACTCTGCCAGCGCGGGTTGCCCTGCGCATCGAGCCGCACCACATAGGTGTCGTTGCCGCCCCCGGCAGGGTCGGAGATGTAGCCGATGGCGGCGAGGTCGCCGCCGGGAAGGGGGCGCACGTTCTTGAAGGAGGCGTTACCTGTACTGTCGCCATAGGTCCGGTACCACAAGACCTGACCAGCCGTGTCCAGAGCGAGGATAAAGGCCTCCTGCCGGGGGATGTCAAAGTCGTAGCGGTTGCCAGCGATAAGCAGCAGGCTGTCCCCAACCAGCCACATGCCCTGGGGATAATCGGCCAAAAGACTCCCATAGGCGCGAGCCCATTTTTCTTGCCCCGTTTCGTCAAAGCGGGACAGCCATACATCAAAGCTCCCCATCGAATCGGCCGCCGACGTGCCCGTGAAGAAGATTTTGCCATCGGAAGTCTGCGCCACGGCCGCGCCCTGCTCAAAGCGCAACGGCTCGCCAAAGATGCGGGTGAAGGGCTGGGGCTGGGCCAGCAGCATGGAACCGCCAGAAAACAACAGGCTGAAAAGGAGGAGGATGCGCATACACAGGGACTTGCTGGGATAGCAAGATATCACTTTCTCCCATATCTGGGCCTTGGCGGGATTCCCAAATAAATCCCGTAGCTTAGGATAGTCAACGGCTAATCTGCCCTTTGAAAGGGAGTCATTGCGCCTATCAAAAGACCGCGATAATACCAACGCATAATCCCCAACGCATCATGTCTGACATCCTCATCTATGCCGGCGATCCCCGCCGCTACAGCAAGCCCCTCGCCACCCGGGTGGGCGACGAGATTTTTGAGGGTGAAAAGGGAATGTTTGAATCCCCCTTGCTCACCATTGACGGTAACCATATCTATCAGGGAAAGAAAGGCTGGCTTGAGTCGCCTTTGGCGACGGTGGAGGAGCGCAAGGTCTATGCCGGGGACAAGGGTCTGTGGGAGAAGCCCATCGCCACCATCCGGGGCGGGCAGGTCTTTCCGGGCCGCGAGGGCGACACCGACCACCCCATCGCGACCGTCAGCCCCAAGGATACGATGGCCGCCGCGGCCGCCGCGGTGCTGATCCTGCTGCCTGTGCAGGATTGAGAAATACATATGCCGGCCCGAGCCAGCACAGGCAGCGGGCGACTGTCGCTGCGCCAGGTCATAGACCGGCGTGAAGCCGAGCTTGTCGTTGTAGCGGGCAAACCAGATTTGGTAGGCGTCGTTGAAGGTCTGGCTTTGGCGGCTGCCGAAGATGGGCTGGCGGGGGTGCCCAGGCAGCCCGGCTCCTACGCTGGCCAGGTGCGGCACTTGCCGAGGGCCGCCTCACCTAGCCCGAGCGGAGGAAGGGCAAGCGTTGCTTGACGGCCTGCCGGTAGTTTTTGCCCAGGTGGAAGGCCTCCCCGCAGACGAAAAGCGTGGCAGGCTCTTCGAAGCCAGTAGCGTGCCGCAGGTTGACGATGGTGCTGCGGTGGATACGAATAAAGTCGGGGTGAGGATGGCGCTGCTCAAACTGGCCGATGCCCAGGGAAACAAGGTGCTGCTGCTGGTCGCAGGTATGGAGGGTGATGTACTGGTTGCTGGCCTGGATGTAGCAGACCTCTTCGAGCTGGACCTTGATATGCTGGCGGGCCCCTTTGGGGATGAATAAGTAGGGTGGGACCGCCGGACTGGGAATGGCCGGGACGGCCTCCAGGGCTTTTTCCAGGTTGAAGATGAGCTCGTTGTCGCTAAAGGGTTTGCCGATGAAGCCAACGGCATGGCTGCGCAGGGATTGGCGCAGGGTGGCAGGGTCGCGCTGGGCGGTGAGCAATACGCAGGGCACCGGGTACACTTGCTGCAAGCGACGCAGGGCCTGGAGGCCGTCTAGCTCGCCTTCGCCCTGGGAGAGGTCCACATCGACCAGTACCACCTGGGGCCGGACGCTGGGAATCTGGGCCAGGGCGGCCTCGCCAGAGCGGGCCGCTCCGACGACGGTATAGCCTGCCCGCTCCAGAATCAGGGTGAGGTTTTGAATGGTGAGTACCTCGTCTTCGATGATGTACACCCGAGGGCCGTTCATATGCGGAGGGGGTTGCGAAAGGTGAGTTCGAAGCGGGTACCTGCCGAGAGATCGGTCCGCAGCGCCCCATTGAGCTGGAGGACCATGGCCTGAACGAGATCGGTGCCGTAGGAGCCCTCACGGCGCTGGCTGGGGTCGTAGCCGGGGCCATTGTCGGCAAAGACCAGCATGACACGCTCGTCGCCCAGGGCCTTGAGCTCGATGAAGATCTGGGGTTCATCGGTGGCGGGTACCGCGTACTTGAGGGCATTGGTGAGCCACTCGTTGAGGATGATGGCGAGGGGCACCGCCCGGTCGATGTCCACCTGTATGGGCGCGATGTGGGTCTCGAGTTGCAGGGCCTCGGCAGGAATGCCGCTGGCATGGCGCAGTTGCTCCACGAGGGGCAGGATGTAGTCGGTCATGCGCAGGCTGTGGACCTCCCGGTCCTGGTACAGCAGGCGGTGCAGCGCCGAGATGGCCTCAATGCGGCTTTTGGTGGAGTTGAGCACGGCCTGGGCCTGCGGGTCTTCCTGCCGGGCGGCCTGCAAGTTGATGAGGTTACTGAGCATTTGCAGGTTGTTTTTGACCCGGTGATGGACCTCCTGATTGAGGGACTCGATATAGGCGGCGTCTCGGCGGGCCCGGGTGCGGGCGCGGTGGAGGGTGAAGGCGAGCGCTAATAAAGCGAATCCTATCAGGCTCACCCCAAGGGTAATGGCCTGCCAGCGTTGCTTGACCAAAGCTTTTTCTTGATCGGCAATGACCTTCTCCTGTTTGGCCAAACTCAAGCTGTCTGAGAGGAGTTGCGTGCGGAATTCCGTTTCCAGCCAGTTGGCCTGTTCTGCGGCTTGGCCTTGAAACAGGCTGTCTTGCAGGTTTCTATAGATATCCAATTGAGCTACCGCCTCTGCTTTATTTCCTTCCTGGGCCAATAAGACAGCGTGGATCAAAAGGATGTCCAAGTAGACGTACTTAACCTGAAGAAAACGAGGATCGGCGAGGGAAGCCCTGATTTTTTGGCGTAAACCTTCCCATTCTCCTAACTGAAACCACGTTTTGATCTCCAAGGATCGGCGCAGGACGTGGTTTAATTCAAAGCCGGGGGTGTCCAATGGGTACTTTTTGGCCACTTGTTGCAAAATATCCCTGGCCTTCTCCGGGTCTTCTTCTACGTTGAGTGCTATTTGTACCTTGGTAAGGTCCGCTTCATACATGCCAGCCTTGTCCTGTATGGCCAGATAGGTCTCTGAGGCTAGCCGTAGGAAATGATTCCCCTGCTCAGGGTTTTGATTTAAAAAGTGAGCTTGGGAAAGAAGCAGATACACTAAGCTCAGGCTGCTGGGAATCATCTGATCTTTTCCTGCTTGCAGGGCCTTCTCTCCATAGGCGATGGTTTTATGGGGCTGCCTTAACAACAGAAAGGTGTGAGCAAACGCAAAATCCACCATGCCAAGGAGCGCCTCGTCCTGGATAGCCTCGGCATCCTTTCTCGCGGCTTTGGCGTATGCCAGGGCAGCCACGGGGTAGCTAATCATGTTGTGAATGAGGGCGAGGTTAAGGTTGTACAAGCTGCGATCATAAGGCAGCGGCAGGGTATCGATAAGGGCCAATGAGCCTTTCAGGGAAGCGATTGCAGAATCGACCATGGCTTGCGTCATGTAAATCATCCCCAAGGTAAACTGGATTCCGGCTCGCTCTGCAGGGCTGGCTTCCTGTATCAGACGCTGAGCTTGGCGGAGATGCCAAAGGGCGCTATCGTTCTGGACCTGCAGCATCATCCACTGCCCAAGCTGATAGTGGGCGAACCGGACTCTTTTTTCCCGCCCACTTTTCCTGGCCACCTTCAAGGCCTGATCCAGTTTGGGTTTGGCTTCTTCGAGACGCCCCAAGAGCATGAGGCTGCTCCCCCAGTCAGTCAGTACATCGGCCTGATTGCTCCAGTCTGTGGTTTGGCTGAGTTGTTCATAGGCCTTTTCGGCATACACCAAACTGGAATCATGCCGATTCAGCAGGTAGTGGGTTTTTGCCATATCGGAGTAAGCAATCCCCAATTCAGCGGGGATGCCCATTTCATGCCCTATGGCCAGTTGCTGCCGGGCGTAGAGGAAGGCTGTATCCGGCTGGTGATAGCGATAGTAAGCCACAAGGGCCCCAAAGGCCGCAAAGCGATGCTTGAGGGGCTTACGAGAATGGGCGACAGCTAGCAGGCTGTCTATGTTGGCGCCCTGCCCCCATAGGTCTGTGGCTGAAAGGCCCCCAAAGATTGAGCAAATGAGCAGAAGCTTGTGTATCCTCACCATTGCGACTCCTCCTTTTTCAAGATGACAAATACCCCCCGCTCGTCGATGTAGCCGGTGCGTTTGGGGTCAGCACTTAGGGTAGCTTTGGCGCGGTGGGAGAAGAATTCCTGCTGGATATTGTCGCGCCCGTTATTTTCATTCCGGCTGCGAAAAAGAAAGGGCACCATTAGCTCCCCATCCCGTGTTACGTATCCAAAGCCTTGCACCTGCTTGCCAGTGGTCCGGTCAGTCGCGTAGCCATACACCCCCGCCACCTGGCTTTGCCGAAAGCCATAGTCCTGAAACTTCAGGCTGATGCTGGGCATGTTCACCGCCCGGGCGATGCGATCTGTGGGGTATTGCCGGGGGACTAAGGTAGAATCAATCAAGGTGTATTGATTTCGACGGGATGCCAATACGCTGTTGTACCGATCCAGCCGATAGGGTAGGTTGATCGAACTAAGCAGATCCTGGGACGTGACTTTGAGCAGAATTTCTCCCTGAGGATTAATGTAGGCAAACAAGAACCCAGCATCTTCTGGGTTCTTGGGGTAAACCTTTGCCCGGCCAAAGTGGAAGTCTCCTGGTTTTTTGCTGTATTTAAAATCAATAACCACCTTCCCTGAAGCATCAATGAACCCCCATATTTCTTCTCCAAACTCGTTTTTCCGGGCTACCGCAGCTAAGCCTTCGGAAAAATCAGAGGAATTGTGAAACTGGAAATCAATTATGAGATCCCCCTTTGCATTTGCAAATCCGTATATGATGCCATTATCAATAATGTCTCGGACTTTGATCCTGTCTTCCCTTAATAATATATCTGCCTCTTTCTCAAGGTTTTGAAAAATTATAAATTGCTCTAAAATGGCAGAATTTTTTTCTGTTCCCGACCATGTTGCTCGTGAAATTTCTTCTCCCCGTTCATTTAATAAGCAATAATGCGTCTCATACTGAGAGCCATAAATGCCCAAGCAAACCTTCTCAGCTTGAGGGTTCAGCTGAAACCCTGAAATTCGCCTGTAGACCTTTTGGGTCAAAATATTCCCTTTCTCATCCGCTACCCCCATACCCTGACCTACCTTGACGATGAGTCTCCCTTGGCTAAATGCAGGAGCAGGGTCTACCGGCACCACCTTCCCCCAAGGAATCACAATCTTCCCTGTGGTATCGATAAATGCCCACTTATCACCTTTTTTGATGGCGGCCAGCCCTTCGGAGAAGGGGTACCACTCGTCCATATCGATGTAGACGGCATCAGGAGCGATATCGCCCGGACCAGGGTTTTGGGCCGGCAGCAAAGCGGGCAGGCAACTGAAGAGGATAACAAACAGCAATGGTAAACGCATAGCAAAGGGAATTGAGGGGAAAAAAGGAAATAGGACTGGCTATTGCGGCGCAAACCGCGCCTTGACCGGCGCGACGCCCTGCAGGGAGCCATCGGCTTCCCGGCGAAGGACCACCATGCCGCCATCAGCGTAGATTTTAATCAGGTCGCCTTCGACCACGTAAGTGGCGGGCATCTCTTGGCCCAGCGCTCCGATCAGGACCGTGGACTCGTCGATGAAGTCCAGGGTCTGGTAGGGACATTCAATAAAGACGGAGAGGGCCTCCAGCAAGCCGGGCTGTTTATTGTCTTCGGCGGGTGGCTCAGACAAACAGACATACAGGCCTGAGGGGTGCGGCGCATGGCCACAGGCCGCGCATAGCACGACAGCCAGGGTGTACAGGATCAGGATGTTTCGCATGGATTAGCTTGTGTGCGGCGTTAAGAAACCGTGAGTTTTGGATAAGCGGAGAAAGAATATTCTCTAATCGGCTGTCTATCAAGTGTTTGAATATCATCCTGAGCCAGCCCGAAGGGCGCCAGTGAGGGATCTAACAGGACGCATGAGATGCTTCGCTTCGCTCATCATGACAATCATCGATTGGAGCCATGCAAAGCGATTTTTATCCAAAACTCACGTTAAGAAAAAATTGCATCGCAGTCTCCTACCTCTTGGATGAGCAGTGGGGTTATCCGCCGCTTGCTTTATACTCCACGGCGGATGAATGCGTGTGTGCCCCACGCCTTTTCGACCTGGTACAGGTCGCACCTTTGTAGCCTGTGGGCATTTTCCCTCCGACCCCAGCGGGGTCGCACGCTACAACCTTGCCGCCATCAAGTCTAGCATTTTAGGCTTTGGCCAGGAGCCAGAAACCTCAAGGCTTACCCCCTCGTCCATGCAGTTGGCTACCTATTGGGCTTGCGATTGCTGCCCAGAAGTTCTGGCCGAAACAGGTCAAACTCAGGGTATGCTTATCGGCCAGGTCGCAAAGAGCATGAGGGCGCTATTCCGCAGTGAGGCATCCGCTTGACGGTTTGAGTCGCTGAGGCTTAAGCTCAGGCGCGCGCCCACCTCTAGGGGGAGCGTAGTAGGTTTCAGGCGCGCGCCGAGATGGAAGCGGAGGTCGCCGCGGCGCATGCCATAGCCCAGATCCCGGTCAAAGTTGATGGACACTTGATCCGATCGCTCGTAGGAATCAGTCCCATTGCTAGAGCGATACACCTGTTTGATGTTGCCGCCTAAGGCTACCCCTATGCCCAATCCCCCCTCCACCCACAGGCCTTGCTCTGGCAACAGGTGCACACTGACGCCCAAGGGGATTTCCAGGTAGGACAGTCCGATAGTCTCGGTTACTTTTTCCGTGACGGAGCCACTGGTATGGCTGGATCGCAGTTGGCTCCCGCGGGTCTGGAAAAGCATGCCTGTGTACACCTCCACCCCCTCCCGGATAGGATATGCACCAGTCAGACCAACTTCGATGGCCGGCCGCGGCCGGGTCCGGATATCATATTCTCCGGGGGACTCCCCATCGATGCGAAGAGACTGGGTAGATAAGCCCAAACTCACCTGCGGCCGCACGGTAAGCTGCGCGTGGCTCAGCCCGGGGATCAGGCCCGCCACCAGGAGGAGGAGAGAAACAACATGACTGTTCATGGGGAGGAAAATTAAAGATGAAAAGAAGTAGGGGAAAAAGCCTCAGCGACGCTGAAGGGGGATAATCTGCACCCGCCCTGCCTGCTCCACGGCCAGGTAATAGGTTCCGGCAGGCAGCGCGCTCAGGTCCAAAGCGACCTGCATGCTGCCCGGATCGGGGCGTCCTTGATGGAGGACCCGGCCTTGTGCATCGCTGAGGCGATAGGCCATGATGGGGGCCCGGCTGGCCGCCACCGTAACAGGGCCGGCGCTGGGATTGGGATAGGCCCGCAGGCCGGTGGCCAGCGCAGGTGCGTCCAGGTTCGTCACGGCCTGAACCTGGAAGCTGCGGCACAGCTGCCCGCTTTCCCGGTTGGCTTCGTCCACGGCCACCACACATAGGTCGTAAAAACCCGCCGGCAGGGCCGCCGTGTTGGCATCGAAGGTCAACTCCACGGTGTACTGCGCCGGTGAGATCGGGACAGACCCACTGCCCACCACCCCATTGCCCTGCCGTATCTCATAGTCGATTGCGCGTAGGCGATAGCGGCTGCTGGTATCCGGCAGGAAGAAGAAGCGCCGGTGGGTATCGGACCAGGTGCCGTGGTGATTGCGCACGCGGATAGAGACATCGTGGAAACCAGGCAGCAAGGCGCTCAGGTCCAGTTCGTCCACCAGGGTAACCTGGGTCCCCGGACTGGGCACCACCAGGGGCTGGGCCAGGCCATAGCCCGGATCGACGGTCCCAAAGTAATACTCCGCCGCATTGATCGTGCTTGTATCCTCGGTCTGTAGCGCCAGTTGGTTGAGGTAGAAGAAGCGCCGGTGGGTGTCGGACCAGGCCGAGTCACGCTTTACCCGTACGTCTATCTGATGCAGGCCTGGGGCAAGCCCAGCCGTGGGCACCTGGAAGACCAGGTCTATCTGCTCCCCCGGTTGCGGGACCGCCACCGGCGTGGCGGCGCCATAACCCGGGTCTATATTGTCAAAGAATTGAAAACTAGGTAAAACCTCCTTGCCTTCCCAGGATTTCACGGAGGTCCTCGTCGGTCAGGTTGTTTTCCTCCATGAACAGTCTTATTTC
>RFHL01000100.1 GCA_003696875.1 Bacteroidota bacterium
ATCCTTTCCCGTCATGGATGGGATATTGATAATCAAATTATAATACATTAATATTGCTTCACTAACCTTTCTCCCTTCTCCCGTATACCCCACAGAGCGCCTCTGCTTCCTTCCCCCACCGACCCAATCTGCTTACCTATGGACAATCTGATGGCGGGCCGCCTGCAAATGGCCACATCGCTCGGATTCCACATTGTTTTTGCCTGTATCGGCATGGTCATGCCCTTTTTGATGGCGGCGGCGCACTGGCGCTACCTGCGCACCGGCGAGGAACGCTACAAAACGCTCGCCAAAGCCTGGTCCAAGGGCGTGGCGATTTTTTTTGCGACCGGGGCCGTCTCCGGCACCATGCTCTCCTTTGAGTTGGGGACCCTCTGGCCTGAGTTTATGCGCCATGCCGGGGCCATTATCGGCATGCCCTTCTCTCTGGAAGGAACGGCTTTCTTCATCGAGGCCATCGCCCTGGGCGTATTTCTCTATGGCTGGGAGCGAGTCCCCCGCTGGGTTCACTTTGGCTCGGGGGTACTCGTCGGCATCATGGGCGTGCTCTCCGGCATTCTGGTGGTCGCGGCCAATGCCTGGATGAACAGCCCGACGGGCTTGGACTGGGTAGACGGTCAGGCTACCAACATCGACCCCGTGGCGGCGATGTTCAATGCCGCCTGGTTTAACCAATCGCTGCACATGACCCTGGCGGCCTTTGTGGCGACTGGCTTTGCGGTAGCGGGCATCCACGCCTGGCAGCTGAGACGGCGGCCTGGCAGCGCCTTTCACCTGAGCGCGATGAAGATCGCGCTTGCCATCGGTGGCGTCGCCGCCATCCTGCAACCCCTGAGCGGGGATCTTTCCGCCAAGGACGTCGCCCGTCGCCAACCGGCCAAACTGGCCGCGATGGAGGCGCTCTATGAAACCGAGACCGGTGCCCACCTGCTGATCGGGGGCATCCCCGATCCGGAAACCAAGACGGTTAGCTACGCCATCAGAATCCCCTACGCCCTGAGCTTTCTGGCGCACGGCGACTTTCAGGCCGAGGTAACCGGCCTCGACGCCATCCCCGACGACGAGGAGCCACCGGTGCCCATTGTGCACTATGCCTTCCAGCTCATGGTGGGCTTTGGTATGGCCCTGATGGGGCTGGCATTGCTGTTCTTCTTCTTCCGCTGGCGGCGACCCGCCGCCTTGCAGGACCGCCGCTTCCTGCTGGCCGTGGCCCTCGCCACGCCCCTCGGTATGCTAGCCGTCGAGGCCGGCTGGGTGGTAACTGAGGTGGGCCGCCAACCCTGGATCATCCAGGGGATCATGCGTACCTCGGAGGCAATTACGCCCATGCCGGGCCTGGCTATTTCCTTTTACCTCACCACGGCCATGTACATCGCGCTGTCCTTCATCGTCTACTGGCTCATGACCCGGCAGCTCCAGGTGATCAACCGCGCCTACGACGGACAGCTTACCACCGCCTAAGCCCTTTGCCATGCTCAACATTATTCTCTTTTTTCTCTTTGCGGGTCTGCTGCTCTACGTGGTGCTGGCCGGGGCCGACTTCGGGGCGGGTATGCTGGAACTCCTCTCTCGCCGCAAAGACTACGAGCGGGCCAAGCGCCTCACCTATGAGGCGATCGGGCCGGTCTGGGAAGCCAACCACATCTGGTTGATCCTGGTGATTGTGATCCTCTTCAACGGCTTTCCCGAAGTCTACGCGACCTATTCCACCTACCTGCACATCCCGCTGATGCTGATGCTCTTTGGCATCATTCTGCGGGGGACGACCTTCATGTTCCGGCATTACGACGCCATCCAGGATGGCTCCCAGCGCTACTATTCCCGACTCTTCGAGCTGTCGAGCTTTGTGACGCCGCTCTTCCTGGGCATGACCCTGGGCGGGGCCATGCTGGGCCGCATCGATCCGGCGGCGCCGGATTTCTACAGCGCCTACCTTGCCCCCTGGCTCAATGGCTATTCCTTTCTCGTCGGACTCTTTTTCAGTGCCATTTCCGCCTTCGTGGCGGCGGTCTTTCTGAGCGCCGAGACCCCCGACGATGAATATCATCGCTTCCTCATCCGTGCGGCGATCATCGCGCAGGTGGTCATGGTGGTCCTGGGTGGGCTGGTTTTTTTGGCGGGAGAAATGGCCGGGCGGCCGCTGCTGGGGGGTTACCTGCACAGCCCCGTCGCCATCGGGACGGTGGTGCTGGCCACGGCCGCCGTGCCCTTCCTGCTGCGCGCCCTGCGGGCGCGGTGGCGCTGGTGGGCCCGCTTCCTGGCGGGTTTTCAGGTGGCCATGATCCTCTTTGGGTGGATGTGGGTGCAGCATCCGGTGCTGATTCACCTGGCCGATGGCCAGGCCCTCACGGTGACCAACACCGCCGCCCCCGAGGCGGTGCAGCGCGTCCTGATGATGGCCCTCTTTGCGGGAAGCGCCTTCATTTTCCCGGCGCTGTTTTACCTGTTCAAGGTATTCAAGTTCGATAACGCGGAAGCGGGTTGAACGAGCCGCTCTGGGCGGATCGCTCCGGGCCACGACATCTGAAAAATATGCGCATATTGTCCGGGCGGCTTCCTTTGGCCGCCCGGCTTTTCATTTTGACCAAAGCATTCCACCCATGCGCTCCGCCCTTTTCCTCCCTATCCTCGCCTGGCTAATGGCCCTCCTCCCCTCCCCCATCGACACGCCGCCCGCGCCTTTGCGGGTGGGCATCGCCGGCTTGAGCCACGACCACGCCCACGGCATTTTCAACCGCGCGGATGCGGGCGAAATCGAGATCGTGGGCATCGCAGAGGCGAACCAAGCGCTGGCCGGGCGCTATGCCCGGCAGTATGGCCTTCCCGAAAGCCTGTTTTTCCCGGATCTGGAAAGCCTGATCGCGGCCCGTGAGCCGCAGGCCGTAGCGGCCTTCAATGCCATCGCTGCCCACCGGGCGGTGGTCGAGGCCTGTGCGCCCCGGGGCATCCACGTGATGGTGGAGAAGCCGCTGGCCACCACCTATGCCGATGCGCAGGCCATGGCCGCTCTGGCCCGGCAGCACGACATTCACCTGCTCACCAACTATGAGACGACCTGGTATCCCAGCCACTGGGCCCAGTACGAGACCCGCGCCCAGCTGGGCCCGATCCGCAAGATGGTGGTGCACGATGGGCATCAAGGGCCGCGGGAGATCGGTTGTTCGGAGGAATTCCTGGCCTGGCTCACCGATCCGGCCCAAAACGGGGCGGGGGCACTCTTCGACTTTGGTTGCTACGGCGCCAATCTGATGACCTGGTTTATGGAGAGCCAAAAGCCCCTGAGCGTGACGGCCGTCACGCAGCAGATCAAGCCCGACATCTACCCTCGCGTAGACGATGAGGCGACCATCATCCTCACCTATCCCGGGGCGCAAGGCATCATTCAGGCCTCATGGAACTGGCCCTACAACCGCAAGGATGCCTTTGTATATGGGCGCGACGGCTACTGCCATGCCCTGGACCGCAGCCGCCTGGAGCAGCGGCTGCCGGATCAGGCAGCCACCACCCTCCAGACCGAGGCCATCCCCCGGGGGCAAACCGAGGCATTTGCCTATCTGGCCGCGGTGGTCCGTGGCGAGATCGATCCTGCGGGGAGTCGCTCTTCCTTGGACAACAATCTGCTGGTGGTACAGATTCTGGACGCTGCCCGCCGCAGCGCGGCGGCGGGAGAGACGATTTCGCTGGAGTAAAGCCCTGCCCTAGCGAATCCGGACCTTGCGAAAATCAACCTGCGCACCCATCTGCAGGCGGAGGACATAGAGACCGGCGGGGAGGTTACCCACCGCCCAAAGGGCTTCCTGCCCGGGGACCAGTCGGCCCGTGCGCAGGCTTCGCCCCTCGGGCGAAAAGAGCGTGGCGTCCAGCCAGGCCGCCCCTTCGCCCTGCCAGCTCAGGATCAGATGATCGGAGGCCGGATTGGGACCCAGTCGAAAAGCGGCCAGAGGCCGCAGGCGATCATGGGCGACGCTCGCGGCGCAGATCGCTGTCGCCGTCAGGGCCGGCGCGGGGCGTTCGGAGATCAGATTGACCTCGGCCAGGCTGGGCGGCTGATTGATGTAGGCGATGGTATCCCGGGTCACGCTGAGCGGGGCAATCTCCAGCGCGATGGTGGTATCGCTGCAGGCGCTTTCGCCCATCTCCCCCAGTCGCAGCAGCCATCCGTCGGGGCCAATGCTGCCGGTCAGCAGGAGCCCCGTGGGCAGGAGGTCCAGGGTCGAAAGGGCCTGGGAGGCTTCCTGGGCATAGGCGCGATGCCAAAGGACGCTGCCGTCGGTGCCGGCGGCGAGCAGCCAGCCGATAGGCCCTTCGCTGGTAAAGGCCGTTCCCGGCCAGCGCAGGCTCCCGTCCGGTGCCAGCACCGGATCACCCAGCAGGTTGGTATAGGGCTCGGTCTGTCCGACCTCGGTCGCCCATACCACCCCCCCCTGGTCGTCCAGTTTCATCAGCCAGCTGTTGGAGGTGGAGAAAAAAGTCGTGGTATCGTCGATGATGCCGCTGAGATAGAGCGCCCCCGTGCCGTCGCAGATGGCGCCGCCACAGGCGGCGGTTCGTCCCAGATCGTAGGTTCGTGACCACAGCATATTGACGGTATCCATGGCCAATATCACCAGTTCCCGATGCCCGGCCGGCCCGGGCCGGTCTCCGATGAGGTAATAGGTCCCCGCCCCATCGGACGCGGCGGCGTCGATTACCAGGCCCTGATTGTCGCTGGCGTGGACATAGGCCCGGCTGCTGGTGAGATTGCCCTGCTGATTGGTCAGGATCACCTTGGTCGGGCTGTTGGTTACGCCCTTGCGAATCACCGTGAGCAGCGATTGACTGGAGGCTTCGAAGGTGGCCAGCACCCGGTCGTCCGAAGAGTCGTCGTACACCTTTTCCCACAGGATCTGCCCCGCCGTATCGATCTTGATCAAACTCCCCCCTTGTTCCAGGGAAAAATTGGCCCGGGCGGTGCCTCCGATCAGGAGGTTGCCATCGGAGAGGGGCGTAAGGGCCGACAAGTCGTCCCGGGAGAGGCCTTTGAAACGCTTGACCCAGAGGAGGTTCAGCCCGGTATCGACCTTGGCCACCAGGGCCAGGGTGGAGTCCTGCGCACCCAGCGGGTGCGCGAAGCCGATCAGCATGGTTTCGCCCGTCGGGAGGACATGGGCGTCCGTCCAGTTCAGATCAAAGCTGCTGGTGAGGCGGGTTTCCAACAGGGGTTGGGCCATCAGCCCACTTCCTGGCAGAAGAAGGAGAAAGAGGAGAATTCGATTCATGGTATCAAGCTAAACGTTCAAGCCGGACTTTATACATGCTGATCAATCAGCACTGGATTGCCATCGGGGTCGATCAGCACGATGCTGGCGGGACCTTCAGTCCCGGGCTCCACGCGGCGCTCCAGTTGGAGCCCCTGAGCCAGCAGTGCGGCCTGGATCGCCCGCACATCGTCAAACTCCGGCAGCGTTTGCGCATCCTGATCCCAACCGGGATTGAAGGTCAGGATGTTTTGCTCAAACATCCCCTCGAAAAGCCCGATCAGGATATGGTCCTGCTTCATGATGAGGTAATGATGATCCGGATTTCCGGCAAAAACGGAAAAGCCCAGCTTTTCATAAAAAGCTTTCGAGGCCTGAAGGTCTTTGACACTCAGGCTGATGGAGAAGGCACCTAATTTCATGCGAATAGGGGATTAGGGGACGGAAACTAAGCAGGTGGGAAAGCAGGCGGGAAGATGAAGGTACCCAATTTCCGGGGGAAATGGCAGGGTAAGTTTCCCCTTCATGACATCAGGGCTATGGGAGATCCGGTCTGTGAGGTTCATGAATACCTTTCTCCTAAGGTACGGATCCCCCTACTTTGGCTACTCATCCGAAGCTCGTGCCCCGTATGACTATGACGCCGCCGTGCTCGCGGCTATAGGGCTGTGGCTTTTGTCGGCCTTTGCCAAGTTGGCGGCGGTCTGGGGGAAGGGCGTTAGTTCAGGTATTTTCGTAACTCCAAAGCTACGGGCTTCAGCGAAGTTTTAATGATCCCCAGCGCGTAGACCATGCTAATGGTCTATCTTAATCAAAGTTTTTTCTCGCTCAGTAGCAACAGCTGAATCCAATATGTATCTCCTTCCTTTCCACATGTTCTCACTGCAGCCAGGGCAAGCAAGGAGTTGGACCCCTCCTCCCCGACACCGTTTAAATATCCCAAACATCCAGCCCGCCGTCAAGCCCTTTTTCACACCACCACCCGGGTCCAGTACCCGGCTTCATTCCCTTGCTCCAGGCTGCCGCCCAGCTGCATGGTGAGCAACTTCAACCTTACCCAGGACGAACGTGCCCTGCTGGTCTTCCGGACCTACCTGCGCCGGGCTAAGATCGAAGGGGTGTTCAAGTTCCTCAAGG
>RFHL01001125.1 GCA_003696875.1 Bacteroidota bacterium
GAAGTCGCCGTCCGCGATGGCTTTGTCGATCCGGGTGATCTCCTGGTACACGACCCGCCCGGCGCCGAGGTTCATGTGCCCGACCTCCGAGTTGCCCATCTGCCCTTCGGGCAAGCCGACGGCCAGGCCCGAGGCCTCCATCGTGGTGTTGGTCCAGGTTTGGAGCGCCCGGTCATAGAAAGGGGTCCGGGCCGCCGTGATGGCACTTACCGAAGGATCTTCTGTAATCCCCCAGCCATCCATAATAATCAGTACTACTTTGTTCGTTGCCATAAGAGGAGGAGCAGGTATGAGGCGAATGGCAAGACAGCTTGCCCATCAAGGAAAAAGGAACCTTTAGGCACCAGGGAAACACCCCTCTTTTCTGTCTGCCTGCGTATGGGCAAAGGTAAAATTTATTGGCTAATAACCCGAAGCGCCTCCGTTTTTCTTAAAAGCCCCCAAAGCTTGTCCTATGGCGCAAACTGCCTGACCCAATGGTTGTAAGGGCCGCGCGAACGGTTGGGCGTTTGGCACGGTTATGGTACAGAGGGTGAGAGAGCTGATAAACAAGCTCCCGCGTTTCTTCAAGGACTCCGAAAGTATGAAATTCGCCTATACCATCACATTGCTCCTGTTCCTCACTGGGCTGGGAATGAACCAGGTCCTGGGCCAGTCGGCACAGGAGGTTCTTGATCAGGTGGGTGAAGGGCTGATCTATGGTAAGTCGGACGCCGTGGCCCGGCATTTCGACGACCGGGTGGAAATCACCCTCCTCGGTGATCGCAAAGTGCACAGCAAAGCCCAGGCCACCTACGTCCTGAGCGAGTTCTTCAGCGATTACAAGCCCGTCTCCTTTGCCTTCAAACACCGGGGTGAGACCAACGGCACCCTGTACGCCCTGGGGGACCTGCGCTGCGAGCGCGGCACCTTCGAGGTCAACATCTTCGTGCGTACCAGCCCCGGGGCCCGGCACGTCAGCGAGATTCGCTTCGAGATGAAATAAGACTCCTTTTAGATAGATGCTTACCGGCGCGCTCTACCCAGAGC
>RFHL01001126.1 GCA_003696875.1 Bacteroidota bacterium
GCGAAAAAGTCCCTCTGCGCGAGCTCCGCTGGGGCGAGCCCAGCTATTCGGGCAACTGCCTGCGCGGCAAGATCATCCACATCGACAAGTTTGGCAATGCCATCACCAATATCCACCGGGAGGGCTTCATGGCCCTCAAGCAGCAGCGCCGCTTTGAGATCTTCATCCGCAACGTGCGGCTGCGCCGCATCGTGAATACCTATGCCGATGTGGCCAAGGCCGACGCGCTCGCCATCTTTGGGGAAAGCGCCCACCTGGAAATCGCCATGCGCGAGGCCTCCGCGGCCGAGTTGCTCGGCCTGAAGGTGCATGACATGATTACCATCGAATTTTCCGGCTGATCAACGCTGATCGTCTTCGTCCGGATCCGCTTCTTCGGGCAGCAGACGGGGCGTAGGCTCCTCCAACTCCAGGTCTGCGTCCTCGGACAGGCTGTCGAGCAGGGTTTCGTCCAAAAGGGACTCCATCAGTTCGTCAAAGCCATCCTCGCTCAGGCTGGGCTCCCGGATGGGATCGGCCGTTACGACGCGGGCAATCAACTTTTGGCTGACCGGCCGGTCGCCCAGTTGTTCCCGGCGCAACCCCTGCAGATAGGCCTGCAGGCCTTCGGTGAGGATGAGGTCATTGGGGATGCGCTGGGCGCTCGGCTGATAAGGCCCAGCATTCTGATACTGAATGACCTGGCTACAATAGAGGCTGATCACATAGGTGGTGGTCTCATAGATCAGCTTAATCTCCGGGACGAAGCAGGCCGTGCCGGGCAGCGGGTCCTCTGTCAGGCCAAACTCATCCAGATTGGCCAGGGGGGCCTCCGGCGGGAGGTCCAGCCGGATGCGCTTCACATCGAAGCGGGTGGTGTAGCAGCGGGCGATGTCGGCCGGTTCGGCCAGGTCCAGCAGGACCAGAAAGACATGGTCCGATTCCGGCGCCTGCGCCGGGAGCAAGCCGGGCATCAGGCCCAGCATCAGCATCCAAAAGACGAGCGGGTTCTTCATGGGCGGTGGGTCATTCAGGGCGGGGCGACACACATCGGTTCCTGCAATGCATACGCGCTGATCCTCATAAAAGTACAGCCTGCGGACATCTTTTCCATATCCGGCAGGCTAAATGGTCGAAACAACCGCCTTGTCAGGAAAGCTGACAAGGCCCTTGCCTCCTGCTGACCTGATGTCAGGCAGCATCGCAAGCATATCCCCCGGCGACAAAAGTCGCCGGGGGTTCCACATAAAGCCAATTGAATAGACCTCTATTGCCTGAGCACCTTCGCCA
>RFHL01000101.1 GCA_003696875.1 Bacteroidota bacterium
ATTTTTTCGCAGATCATGGTCCCGGCAAGCCGGGAAGTTTGGCGGGTCGAAGGTCCCGGTTCTATCGGGGCCAAACGAGGCATTTTTCAACGCAAATCATGGATGCCGGTTTACCGGTAGACGCGGAAAAAGATGCAGCGATCCCCCTTCATTCGGTACTTGACAGAGCACTAGTCCAGCAATAGGTCCTGCACGGCTACCTGTCCCTGCTGTACCTCGACCCATTGCCCGGCGGGGGACACGCGGATCGCCGTGGAGGCCAGGGCGCTGACCTCGAGCCAATAGGTGCCGTCAGGTAGGTTCTGGAAGCGGTAGCCCCGCTCCCGGTCAAGCGGCAGGCTGCGCATGGGTTTGGGATCGTTTTCAGCATACAGCGAGATGTGGAAGAGGCTGGCCGTACTGCGGGCGGGTCCATAAACCGCACCGCGGATCGATCCCGGCACGGTTGCTGGGGTCGCTACCGGGTCGGCAGGCAGCGCGAGGTTACGAGCTACCTCGGTGGCCCATACCACGGGGAGGCCCATGCCGGTTGCCAGCGATAGCCAATGAGACACCACCGGCCCACCCGGGCCGGGCAGGGGGGCGGCGGTAAGCCGGCTCACAGACATGAAAGCAAGGAGGGGTAAAAGGAGAAAGGTGTGTCGCATTACCAATAGAATAGGCCATAAGGTCATACGAAAGCAGGGCAAATCCTGTTCCAAAGGCCGGAACATCCGGGGGGATGTTGGATTTTGGCCATTTTCGTATAAAATCAATCACCTTGCCCGGATGCCAGCACAGGGCGTGCCACAGTCGCATCCAGCCGGCCGGGGCATTTCCGGATAAGATCTATATCTTGTACCTGAACCTGACGTGTCTATGGACCCTTCTTCCATCCCCAGCCATACCCAGAAACTGCTCCGGCAGATAGAGCAGGCGATCAGGGAGTATGCCCTCCTGCCCGCTGGGGGCAGGGTGTTGGTAGCAATCAGTGGGGGACCTGATTCGGTTTTTCTGGCCTGGGCCCTGCGTGAGTTGGGGTATGAGATTGGCCTTGCCCATATCAATTACCAGTTGCGGGGAGAAGATTCTGAGCGGGAGGAAGCCCTGGTACGCCAGTATGCCCAGGATTGGGGGGTGCCGCTCTTCGTCCAGCGGGCTGATCCCAGGCCGCTGGTCGAGCTAGGACAGGACTCGTTACAGATGGTGGCCCGCAAGATCCGATACACCTTTTTTGAGGAGACGATGGCTGGCGAAGCCTATGCGCAATGTGCCACGGCCCACCACCAGGATGACCAGCTGGAAACCCTGGTGATGCAGTGGCTGCGGGGCAATCCCCAGCATCCCATGCCGGGCATTCCCCGGCAGCGCGGGGCCTATGTTCGCCCCTTGTTGGACCTTACCAAGGCCGATATTTTGAGGAGCCTGGAGGAACTCCAGCTACCATTTGGGCTGGATCAGAGCAACACCAAGCAGGCATACCTGCGCAATCAGATCCGACATCGGCTGATCCCGATCATGCGGGATCTCCAACCCCAGCTCAACCGCCAATTGGTGGCGCGTCACGCCTGGCTGGGGGGGCAGCAGCAGTTTATTGACCAGTTGCTTGAGCGGGAGTTGCCAGCTGCCCTGCGTCCGCAGGGCCCGGTGGAGGAACTGAGTTGGGGTGATTTCTTAGCAGAATATGGCCCCGATGCCCTCCCGCTCCTTGTGCAAGCGGCCCTTCATCGTTGGGGCATCCGTGGGCATCTGGGCCAGGCCTGCCAGGACCTGATCGACTCAGAAC
>RFHL01001127.1 GCA_003696875.1 Bacteroidota bacterium
AAATTAGAGGCGATAATTTTTTCAGCAGATTGGACATCAGATTGGAAAAATGGCGGCGCTTCTGTGTTTTGGATCAGGAGGCGGTAGATTTTTAGGTAAATTCCCAGGTGTCGGCTGGCAGACAGGCCGATTCCCACAAACGGTCTTTTTTTGACCTTGTCCCTAATCGTCTCCTCTCCCATGCACATCGTTATCATCGGCAACGGCATCGCCGGGATCACCACCGCGCGCCATGTGCGCAAGCTCAGCGATCACCGCATCACCGTCATTTCGGGTGAAACCCCCTACTTCTGGTCCCGGACGGCGCTCATGTACATCTACATGGGCCACATGAAATTTGCCCATACCCAACCGTACGAGCCCTGGTTTTGGCAGAAAAACCGCATTGAGCTCAAGCAGGCCTGGGTGGAACGCATCGACACAGCCCAGCAGCGCGTCATGCTGGCCGGGGGAGAAAGCCTGGCGTATGACAAGCTCGTACTAGCCACCGGCTCCCGCCCCAACTTCTACGGCTGGCCGGGACAGGATGCGAAGGGCGTGCAGGGCATGGTGAGCTATCAGGACCTGCAAGCCATCGAGCGCTATTCGGAGGGACTGGAGCGAGCTGTGGTGGTGGGAGGCGGATTGATCGGGATCGAACTCGCCGAGATGTTCCACTCCCGCCATATCCCGGTCACCTTTCTGGTGCGGGAGGAGAGTTTCTGGAATCGGGTCATGCCCGAGGAAGAATCTGCTATGATCAACCGGGAAATCCTGGCCAATGGCATCGACCTGCGGCTGGAAACGGAGCTACAGGAGATCCTCCCCGGCCCCGACGGCCGGGTGCGAGCGGTGCGCACCAGCGCAGGCGAGGAGATCCCTTGCCAGTTTGTCGGCATCACCGCCGGTGTATCGCCCAATCTGGACCTGGCCGCAGGCACAGCGATCGAAACCGGCCGGGGCTTTTTGGTCAATGAATACCTGGAAACCACGATCCCGGGAATCTTTGCCATCGGGGACTGCGCCGAGCTGCGGCAGCCTGCCCCCGACCGCCGGGCGGTCGAGGCCGTCTGGTACACCGGCAAGCTCATGGGACCGGTTCTGGCCCAAACCCTCTGTGGAACGCCTACTCCCTACCGGCAGGGAACCTGGTTCAATTCCGCCAAGTTTATGGACATCGAGTGGCAAACCTACGGTACGGTCCCCGTGGTCCCCGGCGCGGATGAGCCGCACCTCTTTTGGATGCATCCTGACGGGCGCAAGTCCATCCGCATTGCCTATGAACGCGAGAGCGGACGGGTGCGTGGTTTTAACCTCATGGGCATCCGCTATCGGCAGAATGTCTGCACCCACTGGATTGAGGCAGGTACGCATATTGAGTCCGTACTGGAAAACCTGGGCGCCGCCAATTTTGACCCGGAATTTTTTAAGCAATACGAGGCCGAGTTAGTCCAGACCTACAATCAGCAGACCGGTCAAAATCTGCGACTCCGCCGTCGGCGTGGCCTGCGCAATATGCTGGCCATCCTCGGGGCCTGATTCCTCTTTTTTCGTCTCAACAAGCAAGTAATGAAAAGCCTACAACATATCGGTCTCGGGATCTTTCTGCTCGCCTTTGGCGCCTTTCTCAGCCTGCCGCTGATCTCCGGCTATCAGCTGAGCGAGGATGCCCTTCCTGCCCTGCTGGAAAGCACGCCTGCTGAGGCGCAAGCCTTTTTGGAACCAGAATTACGGGAGCGGATAGGTCAAAGGTATCCCCATAAATTTGCGTACTACCCGGCCCTGAAACAGGCGGTAGAGGCCGCCAACACAGCCATAGCCAAGGCCTATGAGCTGGACGATGCGGCTTTGCAGGCCGCCGCCGCGGCGGCCCTGGCAACCGCCGGGACGTCACTCACCCTGGACAGCGCCGCCCATGCGGCGGCGATCGCCACCCTGCCCATCGAGATGCGAACGCCCCTGGCGAGCTACACCGCCTGGATGGTCGACCGCAGCTACGATACCCCCGAGGCGATGGCCCAAGCAGTACAGACGCAATTTGCGGCCAAGGGACAGGTCTTTCTGTCGCAGCGACAGATCGGCGATGCCACCCCGCTGCTAAACGCCGCCGCGCGGCATACCGGCACCGGGCCCTTCTGGGCCCGGCCGGGACTCTTTTTCTGGCTCATCATCGTCGGCGGTAGCCTGGGCGGGCTTATCTATAGTTTCCCGGCCTTCTTTGACGGGATGCCCGGCATCAAACATAACGGCATCTACTTTTCCTCGGCTACCAATCGGGGCCTGATCGGCATCCTGATGGGGGCTTTTCTGGTTGGCTTCTACATCCTGTTATACTTCTACCCTGCCTACATCACTGAGTGGATCGCCCTCGTTGATCCGCTGTCCCAGGCCCTGCGCGGCGAAGCTGCGAGCCAGTGGTTTATGTATGGCTTCCTCTACACCGTCGTAATTCTGGTCATGGGGGTGCGCATGCTGGCCAAATATCGGCACAGCCGATACCACCAGATCCGAACCTTCTCGGTGATGTTTTTTCAGGTAGCCTTTGCCTTTCTCATTCCTCAAATCCTTTACCTGCTTAACCTGCCGGAAGTGGATTTGAAAAATGCCTGGCCCCTGAACTACTATTTTTTCTTTGACTGGAACCTGCAGAACCACCTGAATGCGGGGACGATAGGCCTTTTTATGCTGGGATGGGGCATTTTTCTCGCCGCAGTCGGCGTGCCGCTGCTGACCTATTTTTACGGCAAACGCTGGTACTGCTCATGGGTGTGTGGGTGTGGGGCGCTGGCCGAGACTCTGGGAGACCCCTACCGGCAACTGTCCGACAAGTCGCTGCGGGCCTGGCAGGTTGAGCGCTGGTTGATCCACGCGGTGCTGGTCTTTGCCGTGGTGATGACCCTGGCGGTGCTCTACACCTTTCTACCCCCCGCCGGGGAAGGTGCCCGGATCAACCGCACCAGCCTGGTGATCTTTGCCGGAGCCGTGGTCGTGGCCCTGGGCTTTCTCCTCTGGAACCATGAGCGCCGGCATCACAGTCTGGGGCGACCTGTGTTCTTCACCATTATCGGGACCGGGCTGGCCCTACTGGGGATCATGGCCTGGAACCATACCGTTTCCGATTCACAGCACCTGTTCTTCTTCGACAGCTATCAGGTGCGCACGATCTACGGCTTCCTGATCGGGTCCATCTTTGCCGGGGTTGTCGGCACGGGCTTTTATCCCTTCATGGGCAACCGGGTATGGTGTCGTTTTGGCTGTCCCCTGGCCGCCTACATGGGACTGGTGCAGCGCTTCAAGTCGCGCTTTCGCATCACCACCAATGGCGGGCAGTGTATCTCCTGTGGTAACTGCTCGACCTACTGCGAGCAGGGCATCGACGTGCGGGCCTATGCCCAGCGGGGACAAAACATCGTCCGTGCCTCCTGCGTCGGCTGTGGGGTGTGTGCGGCGGTATGCCCACGGGGCGTCCTGGCCCTGGAAAACGGGCCGGATACCGGGGAATCCCGCATGACGTAATTATTTCTGCCGGGCCTGCAGCAGCGGGCGCAGGCGATGGCTATAGCGATAGCTCGCCTCCACTTTGCCCCAGGCTTTCCAGTGGTTGGTGCTGCTGCCACAAAGCGGATCTACCCGCTGGGAAGAGAGGCGTACATAGCGGGCATTGGGGTGGGGAATCAGGCGATCTGGCCGTTCGGGCAGAGGCATCCCCAAGGTAGGATCGAGCGGCACCCAACCATACTCAACGAGCCAGACTTCGGTCCAGTGGTGGTTGGGATTGCCTTCAGTTACCCCGAATACCCAACCATTGACCGTGCGGGCCGGGATACCTTGGGCACGCAATAGCGCGGTCAGCAAATCAGCATATTCGGTGCAGTCACCACGACCGTCACGCAAAGCCGTCAGGGCTCCTAAGGCCCCCTGCTGTTGCGGATCATAGGTCAGGCTATCGCGTACAGCCTGGTAGCTCTTCCGCACACTCGCCCATACATCCGCGCCCGCCAGTTGCCGGGCAAGGGTCTGGATCTCGGGGGCCTCGACTTCGAGAAAAGGTTCAGGCTGGAGCCAGGTGCCGGGATAGTTTAGCGGTTCAACCGGGGAGGTGATCCGACGCAAGTCGTAAGGATAGACCTCCATACTCAAATGCAGTTGCAGGGACACCGGCTCTTTGACCCGACTAAATCGAAACTCGGCGTAGGGCTGCCCATCCCGGGTGAAAACCCGGTGCGGAGCATGCGAGGCACTCATATTGATGTCTTCCTGCCGGCCGGGGACCTCCGGCGGCAGCATGACGGTGTACTTGATCAGCTGAGCCGTCCCCTCGGGCACAAAGGTGGTCTCCAGACGCATTTCCAGGCGCTCCTGGGCCAAGAGCCTCGGGATCGGCCATAGGGCGATCAGTAGGAGCATATTCAGATAATAGGGGAAACGCCGCATAGGGAACAAATCCTGGGAAGTGGAAAAAGGTAGAGCAAGCTGTCGATTCAAAACCATGTCTACTGTCTGATCATCTCCCGTAGACGGAACAGAAGCAGCGCCTTTTGTAAACTCCCCACAGTGCCTTTTCGCTCACGGATCAACTGCTGGGTGCGTGGCACCAGATCGACCAACTCCCGGGCATAGGGCTTGGTGATCGCCCGGGTGAGAAACAGCGCCTGGGCGGGCTTGGGTTGCTCCTGCAGCCAGGTCTGCAGGCTGTTGACGGTGATTTCCAGCTCGCGCCGGTTTTGCTGGCTGAATTTCTGCAGGTAACGCAGGCTCTTGTTGGGCGTGGGCTGGGCCAGAGCCTGTTCCATCACCTCGACCAGCAGCTCAGCCAGCCCGTCAAACTGCTCGACGGGCCGAAGGTTGCCGTAGGCAAGGCGGTCCATCTCGCTGCGGTGATCCCGCAGCAGGGCCGCCATCTGGCAGCCAGACAGCACGAGCCAGATTCCCAGAGAAAGAAATAGCGGAAGGCGAGTATGCATGATGATATGTGTTCGGAAACGGTATGCCTAGGACGGAAAAGGAAGGAAAAACCCGTCGTAGATCTGCCCGCTAACCCTCTAGGGATCTCTCCTGGGTTTTACCTCTTTGGTAGATCCTGATCTGGCTTATAATAAGCCTGACTTGCCCCCTCTGACTTCTGGCGTCTGACCTCTGGCCTCTGTATTCTGCCTTCTGTCTACTCCAATTCTTCCTCAAAGTACGCAAATGCATCTATGATATCCAGATAGGCCCCATCAAAACCGGCGGCCAGAATCCGGTCCAGGTAGGCATTGGACGTACCAAAGAGGATATCCTGCCAGCCTTGCTGCCAGTACTTGACCTTGTAATTGCCACGCCAGGCGCGGTTTTCGGCGGCGAGCCAGCTGGGCGGGTCCTGATCCCAGCCGGCTTGCCAATAGTAGCGATAATCCTCTGCCTCGCCGATGCTGAAGTAGGCCACCACCAGCCGGCGACCACCGCCGGCCTTCTGCCGCAGGGCCGCCACCTGGGCGGCGGTGAGCATGTCTTCGTCAAAGAAGGCATCCAAAATGACCAGATCATAGTCGGTCGTCTGCACGGCGGCGACGAGCGCGTCTGCATCGGCGAAGGTGCCGGGATTGATGAGGTAGAGAAAATTCCGGATCTGACTCAGGTCGGTGATGCTGTCGCCCGCCGCCCCCGGCGGCGGATCGGCGGGGATCACATCCAGCTCGCGGCTGGGCGCCGCAAACCCCACAAAGCCCTCCTGGGCAACCTGGGCGCGACTGTCGGCGACTTTGTCGCTGTCCCAGCAATAATCGGTGACCAGGATGGCCTTGCCTGCCTGATGGGCGAGCCGCAGGTCGGTCAGGATCGGGCTCCGATCCTCGACAGGGGTGGCGCGGTTGTCGGCCTCGTAGCCGTAGTAGAGGTCTTCCCGGCCCAGGCCCGCGATGGCATCCAGATATGTCTGGGCAGGCCCTCCGTCCTGCTGAACCAGCTTCTGACCATTTTGAGGAATGAGGAAAAAGCCCGGGGCCTGGCCTTGGGCATAGGTGTTGAGGTCCATGACCAGTTGCCGCATTTCCTGGCGAAAATCGAGCTGCTGCTCATCGGGCGTGAGGCCGGTGCCGCCCTTGCAGCTGAGCAACAGGCAGAGGCTCAGCCCCAGAAGGGGCTGGCAAGGGATGCCTCCAAAAGCGGTTGGGAACATAGGCGGAAGGGTAATGTACCGAGCAAAAGACCCATGGAACGATCCGGCGTGGCCTGATCAGGCAAGAGACGAAAATTTAGCTAAAATATTGATTGTCAGAAAGTCTTCTTTTACAGGAGACACTTCGATTTTGCGGGCTTCCTTCGTATATTTGCCCGCACTTTCCAAATCCTGGGCAAAATATAGAACGCACATGGTCAGGGCTTTCTGATTTTGCCTTTCATTTTCTGAATATGGCTATGGCCAAGCGTTATCCCGAATACAAGCAGCTCTCCCTACCCGAGGTTGATCAGGAAGTCCTCGGCTGGTGGGAGGCCGAAGATGCCTTTTCCCGCAGCATCACTGCCCGGGAAGGCAGCCCCTCTTTCACCTTTTATGAAGGCCCCCCCTCGGCCAATGGCAAGCCGGGCATTCATCATGCCATCGCCCGGACCATCAAGGACCTCTTTTGTCGCTACAAGACCCTCAAAGGCTATCAGGTCAAGCGCAAGGGTGGCTGGGATACCCACGGCCTGCCGGTCGAGCTGCAGGTGGAAAAGCGCCTGGGCATCACCAAGGAAGACATCGGAACCAAAATCTCGGTCAAGGAGTACAATGCCGCCTGCCGGCATGATGTGCTCATGTACAAAGACCTCTGGGACGACCTGACCCGCAAACTCGGATATTGGGTGGACCTGGACCATCCCTACATCACCTTTGAGAACAACTACATCGAGTCGGTCTGGCACCTGCTCAAGCGGCTGTGGGACAAGGACTTGCTCTATAAAGGCTTCACGATCCAGCCCTACTCGCCCGCCGCAGGGACGGGCCTGAGCTCACACGAGCTCAACCAACCAGGCACCTACCGCGACATCAAGGATACCTCCATCACCGCGCAGTTTAAGCTGCAGGGAAGCAAGGACGAATACTTCCTTGCTTGGACGACCACGCCCTGGACCCTGCCTTCCAACACGGCCCTGGCCGTGGGGGCGCACATCACCTATGTGAAGGTGCGCACCTTCAACCCCTATACCTACCTGCCGGTCACCGTCATCTTGGCCAAAGACCTGATGGGTAAGTACTTCAGCGAAAAAGCGGCTGGCATAGCCCTTTCTGACTACCAGCCGGGCGACAAGCTGATCCCCTACGAGGTCATCGCCGAGCTCAAGGGGAGCGATCTGGTCGGTCTGCGGTATGAGCAGCTTATGCCCTACGTGCAGCCTGAGGGGGATGCCTTTCGGGTGGTTCCGGGCGACTTTGTGTCGACCGAAGACGGGACCGGGATCGTCCATATCGCCCCGACCTTCGGGGCTGATGACTTCAACGTGGCCCGTATCCACAACATCCCCCCACTGCTCGTCACCGATGCCGACGGCAACGCCGGCCCGCTGGTAGACCGGCAGGGCCGCTTTGTGGCCGAGGTTTCCGATTACGCCGGCCGCTACGTCAAGGACTACGGGCAGGTGGAAGAGCGGCCCGTCGATGTCGACATCGCCATCAAGCTCAAGGAAGAGAACAAGGCCTTCCGGGTCGAAAAATACGAACACAGCTACCCGCATTGCTGGCGCACAGACCGGCCGGTACTGTACTATCCGCTCGATAGCTGGTTTATCCGTACCACTGCGGTCAAGGACAAGCTGATCGCCAAAAACCAGGAGATCAACTGGAAGCCCGCCTCGACTGGCA
>RFHL01001128.1 GCA_003696875.1 Bacteroidota bacterium
AAGATCCCAACACGGGCCAAAGCCTTTGTTATGAGCCCCTTTGGTACGCCATCGTGGCGGAGAAGCATCCCGACTTACGGCTCGTCGACCCACTGCTCGACTGTATACTGAACCCGGAGGACCCCTACGATTTTGACGACAGCTTACTGGAAGAGGCCAGCTATCTGTTGAGTCAGCTGGCGGAGACCTTTCCGGCCGAGGTCCCCCTGAAAACCCTGGCAGCGCTTGAGCGCATGGCGGCGCGTAAGGAGGATTGCCCCAGTGCTATTTTTGTCCATGACGCCTTACGTCCCCTCGACCTGGAGCAGTATGGAGACCGACTTTTGGCCTACTTCCAGCACCCTCACTGCCAAAGTCCGGAAATCCTGGCCGGCACCCTGGCCAACATGGGCATGGTCCAGGCCATTCCGAAAATCAAATCCTTTCTGGACCTGGCCAAACTCGACCAAAAAATGGCCTCTTCCTCCCGCGAAGCCGACCTTTTTCAATTCCTCATCACAGAGTACCAGGCAGCCCTGGACCTGCTGGAAGGCCGGAAAAATGAGATCTTTCCCCCATTTCATGTACTCCGCAGCCCCTGGCAAACATACTTCGAAAGGCTGAACACCTATCTTCAGGAGGAAGAAGCCTGAGCATGCGCACCCTTGGTCCCCTTCGGATCTTGCCCCTGACGAGCCAATCCCCCTTTTAACCCATTCCTACCCTTCCCAGCTCCCCTGCACCAGGCTGCCCCGCTCGGGATCATTCTGGATCTGCAGGTAGGCCGGGATTTCCTGCTGCAGCTCCTCCACATGGGAGATAACCCCCACGATGCGGCGCTCGCGCCGCAGGGACTTGAGGGTCTGGAAGATGGTCTGCAGAGCTTGTTTGTCCTGCGAGCCAAAGCCTTCGTCAAGGAAGAAGAAATTTTGCTTGGCCTGTACCTGCTGCTGTACCTGATCCGAAAGGGCCAGAGCGAGGCAGAGCGCCGCCTGAAAGGTCTGTCCTCCGGAGAGGGTCTTGATGGAACGGCGCTTGCCGCCGTTGAGGAGGTCGCGGACAAGGAAATTGTTGTCCTCGTCGACCTCCAGGCTGAGGGCATTGCTGCTGAGCTTGAGAAAGCGCTCGTTGGCGGCGGCGCAGAGGTTTTCGAGATAGGTGGTCGAAATGTAATTGACGAAGGCAGACCCCCGGAACAGCTTGGACAGGGTCTGCAGGTTTTCCTCCCGGGCTTCGAGTTCGATGCGTTTTTGCTGCAGCTTCTGCTTTTGGGCCCAGTCGGCCTCCAGGCGGCGGCCATACTCGGCCTTGCCGCCGATCTGCTCCGTCAGCTGCTCCTGCTCCGCCTCCATAGCGGCGATCTCCGCCTCCAGCGCGGCCAGGGTCTCGGGATCAAAAGTCTGGTTCCCAATCTCGGCCTGCAAATCCCGCAGGCTGGTCTCCGCCTCGGTCAGGGTCCGCTCAAAGGTCCGGATCGCCTCCCGCTCCGCCTCTACTAATACGACCCTGTCGAGGGTCTGCGACACCTCAGCCAGGGTGGCAAAGGTCTCCGTGGCGGCCAGTTTTTCATCCAGGGAACGGGTGAGCTTGGCCTGATCGGCCAGGCTTGTCTTCTGGTCCGCACTCAGCTGCTGAATCTCTCCTTGCAGGGTGGCCAGCCGGGCCTTGCGGGCATCGACTTCATTGGATAGGGTCCGAAAGGTGCTTTCAAGCCCCTCATAGTCGGTGCGGGCTTGCTGGGCCTCGGCCCTCAGGGCCAAAGGGGTCTTACGGGCATGCTCGGCATAGTCGACTTCCCGCAGGGCCGCCCTCCGGGTCTCAAAGGTAGCCTGCTCCTTTTGCAGGCTGGCCCGGACGCCATCCAGCGCTGGTTGCCACTCCTGGATGTTTTGATTCTTTTGCCGGACGCCCTCGCGCAACACCTTGAGTTCGCGCTGCTGCGCCTCAATCCTGGCTTCCAGAGCTTTGGCTTCTGCCAGGCGTTCGGTGACCGCCGCCGCCCCGTCGGGGGCGGGCTCACCCCAGATAAAGCGGGCCTCATGGGCATCCAGGGCTTTGCGGGCCTGGGCCAGGCCCTCCTGGGCCTGGGCGCGCTCCTGCTGCACCCGCTGGGCCCGGTCCAGCAGGTTGCGCAGGGCGGGAAGTGCCTTACGCACGGATTCCAGTCGCTGGGTGAGCTGTGCCCGCGCCTCCTCCAGCCGCCGTAGCTCGACTGGCTCCACCCCGCCATGGGCCAGCGCCGGGTGATCACTGGCCCCGCACAGGGGACAAGGGTCTCCCGGCTTCAGATCACCCGCCATCTCTTGCAGGCGCAAGCGCAGGCGCACCTGCTCCTGCTCTTTTTCCTGCTCTCGCTGCCGGTCTTCCAGCGCTTCCTCCAACCGCGTCAGTTGCTCGATCAGCTTTGCCGTCGATACTTCATAGGGATTGAGTTCCAGGCCCAAACCCTGGGCCAGACGGCCCTTTTCTTCCCGCCCCCGGTCAATTTCTTCTTTGACCCGGTTCAGATCTGTTTCCCAACGGCTCACTTCACGCTCAGCCGCCTGCTGCTCATTGTACCATTGCTGCAAGGCCATGAGCACGCTCATGTCGGGCCGCTGCTGCATCTGCGCTTCCAACTGGGCCTCTGCCGCCTCAATCCGCTGCTCAATTTCCTTCCGTTCCGCCTCCGCAGCTTCGATCTTGGCCTTTCCTTTGGCCTCCCGATCAACCAGCGCCTGGATCACATCGACTTGTTCTTTCAGGGCAATCACCTGCTCCAGTTCTTCGGCTTGCCGCAGCAGCACATCTCGCTGCTGGTAGCGGGCCTCGACCTCGGCCAGAACACGCTTTTTTTTCTCCAACTCCACCTGGATCTGCCTTACCGTTTCCTGCTTTTCAGCCAGGCGGTCCGCCAGGCTCTTGAGCTGCCGGTCCAGCCGCTTGCGCTCCTGCAGCGCTGTACCGAAGTCCATCTGGGCCTCCAAATAGCGGTTTAGCTGCTGTTCGCGTTTTTGAAAGGCGGGCTGCTTGTCCTTCATGCTGCGCAGATGCTCGGCCTGCTTGTCCAGTCGCTCAAAGCGCTCCCGCAGTTGGGCGAGGGCCTCTCGCTCAGCTATGCGGACCTTGAGGCGAGCTTCCAGCTCGCGCCGCTGGCTTTCCAGGGCCTTGAGCAAGGCGGCATTCTCCGCGATGACCTCCGGATTCACCCCTTCGTACTGCTGCAGGATCCGTATGGTCGAGTCCATGTCGACCTGATTTTTCTGCATCAGGCTTCGGACCTTCCCGCTCAGCTCAAAGCGCTCCAGCCCGAAGATGTCCTGCAACATCTGCGAGCGGTCCTTGGGCTTCAGTTGGATAAAGTCCTCAAACTTCCCCTGTGGGATGATGATGGTCCGCTTGAAGTGGTCATAGCTCAACCCAATCACCGCCTCGGCGGTGGGATCGGGCAACGGCTCCCAATGATCGGCTTCCCATCGATAGGCCTTTCGCGCAAAGTTGCGGGTGCGGGTAAAGTCGGAGCCGTGGCGGCGGTTTTCCACCGTAAAACGGTAGCGCCGGGCCTCGTTGATGCCCCCCTCAAACTCAAAGTCGATGTACAGCCGCTCCGACTTGAGGTTCATCATGTGATAAGCCGTCCCCCCCGGCTCGCGGCTGCTGAGCCGCTCGGTCTGGTTGTATAGCGCAAAGGAAATCGCCTCCAGGATGGAGGATTTCCCGCTACCCGTGGCCCCGAAAATACCGAACAACTCGGCTTCGGTCAGGCGGCGAAAATCGATCTCCTGGCGCTTTTGGTAGGAGTACAGGCCCTCGAGGGTGAGGCGAAGTGGGATCATAGGGGAAGAACATAACAGGAGCCGCCCCAGTCGGGGCGGCTCTCAAGTTACAAAGCTTTCCGGGGAAGCGCTAAAGGTTCATGGCCGTTTCCATCCCCTCGCCAGAGGCCGGAATGACCTCCAGCTGCCACTTGCGGCCGACAGGATATTTGTCTCGCCCGATGGCCCGCACCAGCGTCCCGCTGAGCAGGATGAGGGTCGAGCTCACCACCTGCGAGAGGTGGGGCCGCTGCTCATTGACCAGGGTACCGATCACATTGCCGGCGATGATCATGCCGCCGCCCACCATGGTGGCTCCGGCATAGTCGTATTTAAAACGGTGCCAGCGCGAGGCCTGCGGGTCGTAAACCATAGAGATTCCATCAATCGGCACGAAAGCCCGCATACTGCGCCAATCATCCCCATCGACATCTCCGGGCACCTGTGCCTGAAAACTCAGGACCAGCAGGGAATCACTGACTGATTCAATATAGCCGTGGTAATGCTCTTCCCCGGCCCGTGCTTCCAGGCGGATCCAGTCCCCGGGACGGAACACCATGCGCTTATCACGCCTCACATGGCTTATTTCCAGGAGATTTTGAGCAAAAACTGGAACAGTGAGCAAGGAGCAGAGGAGGATAAGGGTCAATCTGGGCATGGGGGGATATTGATCGTACTGTTAGAAAAAAACAGTTCTATCGGCAAAAAACATATCCGAAATCAAAAAAAATCTTGCCCGGAGTGAAAAGAATCTCCTATATTTGCACCACTCAATTTTGGCCCTTCTTAAATATGCGGATGTGGCGGAATTGGTAGACGCGCTAGATTCAGGTTCTAGTGGTGGTTAACACCGTGGAGGTTCGAGTCCTCTCATCCGCACCAGCCGATGCTCACGCATCGGCTTTTTTTTATTTTCCTTAGTAACGCTCAAAAAATAAAGTCCGCTTTTGGCTTGATCCCTTACCCGCATACGGCGTCAGAAAAAGCCTCACTTGGCCCGCCAAGCTCGGTTTTTCTTTCTTGTCTGCGCACAGGGTCTCGGCGCAAAATCGGGAAGTTATTTTTCTCGCGTTACTTACCTCCTCAGCTCAGCAGCGCATACAACCCCAGCCCCATAAAATTGCCCAGAGCGAGGTTGATGACTGACAGCGTGAGTCCGGTCACCACAATCTCCCGATTGTGCAGAGTCTCGGCCATCGGTCCGATAAAGGGTGGCCCAAAGATGCCCGCGACGTGGGTAATGAGAACCGTGTCGCTATCCAGCCGCAGCAAGGCGGCCAAGGCGGTGTGAAGCAGCACGGCGCCATACGCCACCATCGCCATAAAGCCGATAGATAAGAGGGGCGCCCCCAAGAGCACCCACAGATCGGCCAGCGTACCTACCGCCACACAAAAGATGAGAAACAAATATTGTCCCGTTTCATACGTTCCGGGCCAATTGCGCACGGCTGGCACCAGCGACAGCAGCAGACCGGCCACGGTCAGGCCAATCATCAGGGGGATCTCGGCCAGATAGCCAGCCCCCAGCCAGACCAGCCCGACCAGTCCTCCCAGCAGGGTCACCCCCAACCCCAGGCTCCCCAGTACGCCGCGCAAGCGCGCCCCCCACGACAAGCCCGTCAGGGCGGGCGGAGCCGGTAGGGGATCTTCGCTGGAGGCGGCAGGCTGAAAGGGCGGCAAAAAGCGCCGCAACACCCTTGGCACCACCGACAAAAGCAGGATCAGGTAAGCCC
>RFHL01001129.1 GCA_003696875.1 Bacteroidota bacterium
ATTCGCCCCCAATCAGAATGCGAATGGCAATTCGCCCCCAATCAGAATGCGAATGCCCATTCGCCCTAAAAAAGATCATTTCAAATATGACCCCTCTGCCCAGGCCGGCCTATTCCTCCGCCGCGATCCGCACCTCCTTGACCTGGTGAAAAAAGCCATCACTCAGCTCGAAGAAATAGGTGCCTGCCGCCAGGTCACGGAGGGTGATCTGCAGCCGGGCCGGATGCCGGACCGGGGAGTAGGCCTCTTCCAGGAGCAAGGGCCCATCTGCCTGCGAAAGCCGGATGGTGGCCGCCCTGGCCTGAAAGGGCCCCAGCTCAACCCGCAGGGTTTCGGCCTGGGGGGACTGTGAGTAGACGACAAACCCGACCGAGGCCTGAGCCGAAAGGGATGGAGTCGCGGGTTGTTTTTTCATGCGGAGAATGCTACCTAGTGCAGGGAAATGCGGTATGAGGGCGTTTGCAAATATTGCGCCAATGGTCTGAAAAATTTGATTATTCCCGACATTTCCTTTTTTCGTTTCAAAAAAACCGTCTTTGCCTCCCCTGTCTATGACCACACCGCCGACCCTGGAAGCCTACCGGCAAGACCTTTGGGCCCGCCTGGATCAGGCCATCACCACCCCCGGTGCGCCCTTCCAGACATTGGCCCTCGCCACGACCTTTGACGGGCAACCCGAGGCCCGCCTGCTGGTCCTGCGGGCGCTGGACCAGCAGGCCCGTCGCCTGACTCACTACGCCGATCGGCGCTCGGCCAAGATCGCCCAGTTGGAGGCCCAGCCCCGGGTGTGCTGGCTGGGTTGGGATCCCGGCGCGCAGCTACAGCTGCGCCTCTACGGCAGCGCCCGGCTCCACCTCGACGACGACCGTGCCCGGGAGGCCTGGGACAGCATGCCCGCCAGCAGCCGCCTGCATTACAGCGGACCCCACGCCGCCGGCACCCCCATCGACGATCCCGCTCAGGCCGCCTTTGCGGCCTATGGCACCCACGAAAACCCCGAAAGCGCCGCTTGGGCCCGTAACTTCGCCCTTATCGACACCGAGGTCGATGCCATCGATCTGCTCCACCTCGACCGCGCCGGCCACCGGCGCGCCCACTATCAGTGGGACGGAACCAGCTGGCAGGCCCGCTGGGTGGTGCCGTAAGCGGCCGATTGACGCCAGGCTGTTACAGAGCACTAGCCTCAGTTCAGCCTGAGGTTGCACTGTAATTTCAAGAAAGGCCGAAAATTGACGGTGCCCGTGCGCAGGTCGGCTTCCCTGTAGCCCGCCGAGAGGGTCGTGAGCCGGGCAATCTCCCGAAAGCTATAATCCTGATACTGTAGCTGCCACCACACACTCAGCAGCAAGCTGCCGCGTCCCTTGTGGCGCACTTCCAGCCCTGTCATTGGCCCCGTTTGGTGGCTCCGGTTATGGAGGTTGATCGGGGTGAGGATGTTTTCCAGGTTGATCATGGAGGTATTGAAGTAGCGCAGCTGTGAAAAATGCTTGTAGCCGGCCTCCAGGCTGTAGTGCCAGGTGCGCTTGGCCGTAGGCCGCTGCCAGACATTGCGCCATTCGGCCAGGTAGGTGACGGTGGTGTCGAGAGGGGTTTCGGTAAATGCCGTCCAGTTGAGGTAGGAGACGTGCAGTTCCCGCCGGTAGAGGCTCAGGCTCATATCCCAGCGGCGCGCCGGGCGCGCCTCCATCTCCAGCCGTGTCTCCAGGTTGCGGGTACTGCGGTCGGTGCGGTTGCGGTCTTCAAAGTCCTTGACGTTGTAGGTCACGTAGAGCACCTGTTCGCCGCGCACGCTCAGGCGGGGCAGTACCTGCCAGCGGTAGCCAAAGTCCATCCGCAGGGTGGGCTGGGTGTAGTTGTCCTGGCTGCGTTCGCTCAGGAGGAAGGCGTAGCGCCGCACATTGCCCAGCAGACGGTAGCGGGTCGAGAAGGTCCGCGACCAACTCGCCTGCCATTCCAGGCTCAGGGCGTAGCTCAGCTCGTCATGATCGTCAAAGTTGTCCTCGGCCGGGGTGTCGTACTGCAGGTAGCGGTTGGTACCGGTGAGGCTTAGCACCTGCCCCTCGCGCAGGCGATAGTTCAGTTGCAGATCCAGGGAGGTCTGCCGCCGAAAGTAGTCTTTTTGCGCCTCGCGCCGGGCGAGGCGCTCGTATTCCCGCTCGGGCAGGTCCCGCGAGTTGTCGAGGTCATAGGCCCGGTTCAGCGACTCGTACATATAGGAGAAAAAGCCGTCGAAGCGGCCGCGGCGCACCGACAGCTGTTGGCGGGTGCGCCATTGGGGCTGCCCGAAGCGCAGGTCATTGAACTCCACCGCCGGGGCGGTGTAGCGGTCATAGTCAAAGGCCCGTCGCGTAAAGAGCAGCTCGTTGCGGGAACTCCAGATCAGGTCGGGCAGCAGTTCGTATTGGAGACTCAGCGCGGCCGCCGCGCTGTCGGATTTGATCCGCTCAATGGATTCGCTTTTGTAGTCATCCATCTGATTGCTACCGACCTGCACCTCGACCGACAGGGCGGCCTGCTCGGCAAAGCGCTTGTTCCAGCGGCTGAGAAAGCTCAGGTTGCGCTGATGCCGTGGCTCGATGTACTTCACCCGTCCAAAAAACTCGGTCTCCATGGTGAGCCCATCGCCCCAGTCGTAGCGACTGCTCACGGCCAGGGCCGGCGTGATGCCCTGGTCCAGGTTCCCGGAGCGGTAGTCCCAACTGTACCCGATGAGCGGGCGCACCCGCAGGGCCTCTGAGGGCTGCCAGGTCAGCCCCCCGTA
>RFHL01001130.1 GCA_003696875.1 Bacteroidota bacterium
GCATCGCCCCGGAAGCCTCCGTCATTGACCTGTCCCACCACATCCCGCCGCAGGATGTGGCGGCGGCTCGCTTCGTGCTATGGCACAGCTACCGCTACTTCCCCGAGGGGAGCATCTTCGTCTGCGTCGTAGACCCCGGCGTAGGTAGTGACCGCGCCATCATGGCCGTGCAGACCCGGCAGCACACCTACCTTGCCCCCGACAATGGTCTGCTCGACTACGTGCTGGCCGAGACCACCCCCCGGCAGATCCTGCGGATCGAGAACCCCAAGGTGATGCTGCCCACCATCAGCCGCACCTTCCACGGGCGCGACATCTTCGCCCCGGCCGCGGCGCACCTCGCCGCCGGCTTTCCCTTCACCCAACTAGGGCCCCTCCACCGCTACCAGGTGCCCCCCAGCCCCTTTGTACAGGCCCGGCCCCAGGCAGCGCTCACCGCCCGGGTCCTGCACGCAGACCACTTTGGCAACCTCATCACCAACTGCCTGTTGCCCCCTGACTGGCAAGGACGCGTGCGCGTCGGCGGGCGCAGCCTCCTGATGCTCCGCACCTATGGCGAAGTCGAGGTCGGTCATGCCCTCGCCCTACGCGGCAGCCACGGGCTGCTAGAGCTCTCCATCCGCGAAGGAAACGCCGCCCAGGTTTTTCGCCTGGGGCCTGGAGATCCCATCGAGGTCCTCGGCAGCTAGCCCCTTCGTCTATCTTATCCCCAGCTTCACCCCCAAAATGACCGGTTTTGGGGGCATAGCCGTACCCAGCAGGATGAGAAAAAATCGAAAATGCGTATATTTCCCCTTTTCTGAGAGGCGCTAGGCCTGCTCAAAGGTTTGCCCATATTCCCACGTCGCCCTAGCGTATCTTTCCGTTTCGCACTTCCTCCTTTCATACACCCTCTAGCCTATGTGTTTCATGACCTACTGCTCCTTTTACCGTGGCGCCCTGCTACTCTTCTTTGCCAGCCTCCTTCTCCCCCTCTCCGCCCAGGACTGGGATCGCGAAAAAATGGATCCTCGTGCCACCGAGCTCTGGGAACCCATTCCCCCCGTCGTCACCCCGGGCAACTACCACA
>RFHL01001131.1 GCA_003696875.1 Bacteroidota bacterium
CAACAATCACCAGATTTTCCGCTTGCTGCCGGAGTACGATTTTCCCGCCTGGCGCGGCTTTCTCGATCACCTCGGCGCCTCCATGCACCCGAGCTGGCACTTTGGCTACTTCGATCGCGACGCCTATCCCCTGGCCATGTCCGCCAATTGCGAGCTCATCCGCTCCGGGGCCGGTCCCCTCCCCTTCTGGGTCACCGAACTGCAAGGCGGCAGCAACAACTACAGCGGCATGAATCCGCTAACGCCCACTGCCACCGAGATCGCCCAGTGGGTGTGGACCTCCATCGCGAGCGGCGCCCGCGGTCTCATTTTCTGGACCCTCAATCCCCGATCCGTGGGCTTTGAGGCGGGCGAATGGGGCATGATCGACTGGCAGGGCCAGCCCACCGATCGCCTGGAGATGGCCGGCCGGATCACGGCTTGCCTGGCCGCACATCCGGGTCTGGCCCAGGCCAGGCCCCAGTTTGATCCCATCCACCTGTTGTACAGCTCCGAGACCATGGCCCTGCAGGATTTGTGGGAAATGGACGGCGGAGACGTTCGGCAAACCTTTGCCGCCCGCCAGAGCGGGGGGCACATCAAGTCCCTGCTGGCCCACTACCAGGCCATGCTGGAAAGCGGGATCACCCCCCAGATCGCCGGCCTGCACGAGTTTGATTGGGAAAACCATGGCCGCGACCATACCCTCATCCTGCCCAACATGACGGTCCTCCCACGCGCCTATCATCAACCGCTCCGAGACTACGTCGCCCGGGGCGGCAAGCTCGTCCTCACCGGGCAGTCGGGACACCTGGATGAATATCGTTACAACACCTTCCAGGGGGATGCCCCGCTCGCCGAATTGCTGGGGGGCCATCTGCTAGAACTGCGGGTCCAAGGCGACCGCTTCGAAACCCGGGTGGAGGGTCAACCCCTTCTAGCCCACTATCTACAAGGCGTGATCGAACCTGCCACCGGCGCCATCGCCGGCGAGGCCCCCAACGGGACCGTGACGGCTCTCCGCCATACCTACGGCCAAGGCGAAACCCTCTGGGTCCCTGCCCCCCTGGGGCTGGCAGTCTGGGGCGAAAGCAGCCCCGCACTTGCCGCCTTTTGGCGGCGAGAAGTGTCGCTCCCCTCCCAGCCGGTCCGGCTGGCCGGGCATTATCCCGGCCTGATGATCCGGCAGTTACAAGCCGGAAATACGACCTACACTGTGCTGGTACAAACCGATTCTCCGGCGCGTACCCTCCGCTTTGACGCCCCCGGCCTGCGGCCGGAAGTCGTCTTTCAAAGCGGGGCCGGGCAAATCCTGGATAAGCGCTCCGTCCACCTGGGACCGGCCTCGGTGCTGGTCCTTCGCTGGGCCGCCAAGGAGTGAGCCCTCACTCCCGCTGGAGAGGCATCTTCGCGCCAACCCGCGCCTGCCAGCCCTCAAAGGCCGCCACCAGGGCGGCCAGGGTATCCGGCTCAGCCGTTGCCAAATCCGCTTGCTCGCCCGGGTCCCGGCCCAGATGGTACAGTTCATAGGCGGGGCCTTGCCCCAGCAGCAGGCCCTCGTACCAGACGATCAGCTTCCAGTCGCCGGCTCGGAGGGCCCCACCGGGCTTCATGCCTGAGCCACGATGGTAGTGGGGATAGTGCCAGCAGAGGGTATCCCGGGCTGAGGAGGGCATCTCAGCCGCTTGCGCAGGCCAGAAGTTGATGCCCTCCCCTACCCGATTCCTCGACTCCCCCCCGTCGCCTGCAAGAGGGTCGGGGTAAAATCCATGCTGGTAACCATCGCCTCGCTCACCGCCCCCGCCGGGAGATGTCCCGGCCAGCGCATGAGCAAGGGCACCCGGATGCCCCCCTCGTAAAGCCAGCCCTTACCGGCCCGCAGCGGCGTTTGCGCCGCGTAGGCGTGCTTGGCCCCATTGTCCCCGTAAAAAACGACCAGGGTCTCTTCCTCCAACCCCAGCGAATCCAGCGCCGCCAACATCCGCCCCACGCTGCGGTCGAGGCGGGCCACCATGGCTCCCCAAACCGGATGCCCGCTGGAATCGGCGGGAAGGGGCCGCTGCGCCCAGGCCGCGACGGAATCCGCGTGCTCCATAAGCGGATCGTGGATGCTGTTATGGGAGATCATAAGAAAAAAGGGTCGGGTTACATCCCGCTGCCGCAGGAATTGCAGCGCCCGCTGCGTAAGGCTGTCCACGTTGTGGGGGTCGTGGTTGG
>RFHL01001132.1 GCA_003696875.1 Bacteroidota bacterium
AAGGTTGGTGGCCCATAGCGTGACGGTTTGTTGGAAAGTATCCTGCCCACAGGCGTTGCCCACCACCAGCGTCACGACAAAGCTACCGCTTTGGGGGTAGGTGTGGGTGGGCAGGCTATCGGTGCTGGTATGTCCGTCTCCCAAATCCCAGAAATAGGTGTCTGCCAGGAGGGAGCTGTCGAGCAGCGTCAGTTCCAGGCCTGCAACCTGGGTGCCAAAGGCGGCCACGGGCAAGGCCCCCGGGCTCGCTGTCGCGAGCTGAGAGCTATCGCTGCTGCAGCCCAGGCTGTCTACCACTACCAGCCGGTAGCTACCGGCTTGGGTGACAAGCAGCGAGTCGCTGCCCTGGCTGCCATCGGACCAAAAGTAGCCCGCAAAGCCCGCCGGTCCCCGCAGCACGAGGCTGCTTCCTGGACACAGCAGGCTGTCGCCTGCCCAACTGAGTACCGGCGCCGCCGGCGGCTGTGCCAAGAAGACCGTTACACTGTCGGAAAATCCGCTGCTAAAGCCGTAGGCGTTGCGGACCTGTACGGCATACTGGCCCGCTGTGCTTACCGTGATGCTGCTCGTCGTGTCGCCAGTGGTCCAGAGGTAGGCAGCGTAGCCGCTCGGGGCCGTCAGGACCAGGCTGTCGCCGGTGCAGAGGGTTTGGGAGGAAAGGCCCAGCTCGGGCCGCGGAGGCGGCAGGAAGCTGCCTAGCGGAAAGGTCATGATGGACCGTCCGTAGGTGCCAGCTACCAGTCGCTGGTTTATGGGTTCTATCTCCAGGTCGTACACGGCGACCAGGGGCATGTTGGTCCCGAGGCGGGACCAGCTTTGCCCTCCATCAATGGTGCCATAGACGCCACCGTCGGTGGCGGCAAAGAGGATGTCATCATCGCTGGGATAAACAAACAGATCATTGACGGCGAGATCGGGCAGGTTGCCCGAAATATCTGTCCAACTGTTGCCGTAGTTGGTCGAGCGATGCACGTGGGGCAGGTATTCGCCATCCTTGTAGCCGGAATGGCTTACAAAGAGGGTGGCGCTATCTACGGGGGAAGCCTTTAGATCGGTCACATAGCGGGTCGGCAGCCCTGCGGAAATGTTGGTCCAGGTCGCGCCACCGTCCAGGCTGCGCTGTACCTGCGCATCGGTGGTGCCAGCGTAGAGGACCTGAGGATTCAGCGGAGAAACTTCCACACAGGTGATGGTGTGGAAGCGGGGGTGCACCTGCACCGGGAGGGTCAACTGTGGACTGATAGCTTGCCAAGTACCGCCAGGCCCGCTGGTGTTGCGATACACACGGTAGGTACCCGTGTACTGAACCTGCGGATTTTGGGGACTTAGGATGAAGGGCATGTCCCAGTTGCGCCGGTCGTTGACGTCGATGCCATTACGATGACTGGAAAAGTTGTTGCCGCCATCGGTGGTGTAGACCAGGCCGCCATTCTGGGTTTCGGCGTAAAAGGTCCCGGCATTGCTGGGGTCAAAGCGCATCTGGAAGCCGTCCCCGCCCCAGATGCGGGGCCAGTTGTTGATCTGGGCGGCATTGCCTCCGGTGGAGCCATTGTCCTGGGCTCCACCATAGAAGCGACTGGGATCGTGGGGGTTGACCGCCACCCGGTAAAACTGGGTATTGGTCAGGTTTTCGATGTCGGCCCAGGTGTTGCCGCCATTGGTACTTTTGTACAGGCCACCATCGGTGGTCAGGTAGATATGTCCATTGGCGTCGAACTGCAGGTCGTGCTTGTCGGCGTGTACATCGTACTGCCACCAGGGCGGCGCGGCCATGTTCCAGGTGGTGCCTCCATCAGCCGATTTCCAAAGGTCGACGCCCAGCACCCAGAGCTCATTGTTGTTGGTGGGATTCACCCGGATTTTACCGAAATACCAGCCAAAGCCACCCAGGACAGCGAGGTCCAGGTCGCCCGTGATGTTGGTCCAGCTCGCCCCACCGTTGGTGGAGGTATAGACGCCTTCCACATTTTGATTGCCAGCTACCACCAGGGCAAAGAGGATCTGAGGGTTCAGGCCCGACATCGCCAGCCCGATCCGGGAGAGAGAGCCGGTGGGCAGGCCGTTGAGGAGCTGCGTCCAGCTGTTGCCGCCATCGGTCGATTTCCAGATGCCCGCGTGAGGGCCGGTGACGGTACTCTCAGCATTGTTGCGGATACGGTCCCAGGTAGCAGCATAGATAGTTTGCGGATTGACCGGGTCAATGAGGAGATCGATGACGCCCGCTTGGTCGCTTACAAAGAGAACTTGCGTCCAGCTCTGGCCGCCATCCGTGCTTTTGTACAGCCCTCGGTCGTTGTTGCGGGCAAAAGGCAGGCCCATCATGCCTGCATAGAGGATGTTGCTGTTGCTAGGGTCGGCAAAGATCTTGCTAGTGATCCTGCCAGCCGTCAGGCCCATATGGGTCCAGCTTTGGCCTCCATCCGTACTTTTGTACACACCGTCCCCGATGAAGGGGTAGCCGGAGATATTGGGGTCGCCGGTACCAGCATATACAATGTCCGGATTACCGGGATCAAAGCTGATATGGCCGATGGCCAAAAAGGGCTTGTCATCGAAGACGGGCGTCCAGTTTTGGCCGCCGTCGGTGCTGCGGTGGATGCCGCCCGAGGCCGATCCGGTCAGCAGGATGTTGGGATTGCTTGGATGAATCGCCACCGTATTGATGCGGCCGCCAATATTGGCGGGGCCTTCGACCGTCCAGAGGTCGCTTCCTGTCCGGGTAGCGCGCGGCCGCTGCCGCTGCACCTGATGCAGGGCGGCTTCGTAGGCGGTGAGGGGGAATACGGTATCCGGCCAGCTGCGCATCAGGAAGAAATGGTCCGAAGGGAGGTGTTTACGCACCCAGGGATCTGCCGGCTCCCCACCTGAGGACGGGGGTTGACAGGCCATCAGGGCAAGCAGGGGCAGCAGGCAGAAGGGGATAGCTTTCATGGCGATCATTTCGCGCAAGATACGCCCGCCAGGGCCAAAAAGAAAAAGGGAGCCCGCAGACTCCCCATACC
>RFHL01001133.1 GCA_003696875.1 Bacteroidota bacterium
ACACGTATCAAACCTTTGCCGCCAGAATCGCGCGTCTGGCCAACGGTCTTCGGGAGCTGGGGGTCGGTGACGGCGATACCGTCGGCGTGATGGACTGGGACAGCCACCGCTACCTGGAGTGCTTTTTCGCCGTGCCCATGATGGGCGCGGTGTTGCACACCGTGAATATCCGTCTCTCGCCGGAACAGATCCTCTACACCATAAACCATGCCGAAGACGATGTGCTGCTGGTGCATGAGGATTTCTTGCCGGTTGTGGAGGGCATCCGCGACCAGATGACGACCGTCAAACGGATCATCGTTTTGCGGGAGCAGGACGGCAGGGCGCCCGAGACCAAACTGGCCTTGGACGGAGAATATGAAGACCTGTTGGCCGGGCAATCGACGGGATACGATTTTCCGGACTTTGCCGAGGACACCAAGGCGACGACCTTCTATACCACGGGGACGACGGGACTGCCCAAGGGTGTCTATTTCAGTCACCGTCAATTGGTGCTGCACACCTTGGCTGCTGTGGCGGGATTGAATGTTTACGGCAAGGAACGCTTTTTCAGCGCCTTGGATGTCTATATGCCGCTCACCCCCATGTTTCATGTCCACGCCTGGGGTCTTCCCTTCGTGGCCACCATGATGGGCGCCAAGCAGGTCTATCCCGGGCGTTATGTGCCGGACGTCATCCTGAAGCTTCTGAGCGCCGAGCAGGTGACGTTCTCCCACTGCGTGCCGACCATACTGCACATGTTGCTTGCCAGCCCCGCAGCCCAGGAAGTGGATCTAAGCCGTTGGAAGCTGATCATCGGGGGCTCGGCCCTTTCCCAATCGCTGTGCAGGGCAGCCCTGGAACGCGGCATCAATATCATGACGGGATACGGCATGTCCGAGACCTGCCCGATTCTCACTCTGGCCACCCTCAAGCCCTGGATGGAGGATTGGGAGCCGGAGCAGCAGGTCAAAATACGTTGCCGCACCGGGTTGCCGATTCCCTTGGTGGATCTGCAGGTGACGACACCCGGCGGCGAGGTGTTGCCCCATGACGGCGTGAGTACCGGCGAGGTGACGGTGCGTTCGCCCTGGTTGACCCAGGGTTATTTCAAGGAAAAAGAGCGCTCGGAAGAACTTTGGAAGGACGGCTGGCTGCACACCGGGGATGTAGGCTACATTGATGAAGAAGGCTATCTTCAGGTCACCGATCGTATCAAGGATGTCATCAAGAC
>RFHL01001134.1 GCA_003696875.1 Bacteroidota bacterium
CGCAGCGCGCCCATGATTCCCTGGAGGTCTGGCAACTGGAGAAACTCCAGCGCTACGGGGGCATCGTCGTCGGCCCGCTGGACGTGATTGAGATCTACGGTGGGGGCAGCGTACGTTGTATGATGGCCGAGGTCTTCCTGCCAGCCTGATCGGCCGTTTTGCGATCCCCCCCATTTGTACTACCTTTTCATCTCCATCTACTACTTTGCTACGCATGAAACCCTTTATCACTTCCGAATACCAGCCGCTGCGCAAGGTCCTCATCCACACGCCCGGCCCGGAGCACCAGCAGACCATCCCTTGGGAAGGAGACCATGTGCTTATGGGGCCCCTGACTCGGGTCTACAGCGAGCTGCAACGCGACCACAAGGATATTAAGAATTTCCTGATCCGGGAGATCGGGGAGGAAAATGTCCTCGAACTATCGGTCCTTCTTCAGGAAATCTTTGAGCAGGCCGATTACCGGCAGCGTGTCCGCATCCTGCAGGATACCCTGCATACCACCGCTGAGACCTACATGGACCACCTGCAGGCCCGCGGCATCAAGCTGGCCAAGTACCCGGCCCGTGAGCTGGTTCGGGACCTGATTGAGGGCTACCCCCGCCATCTTACCCTCAACAATGGCCGCCTCCCCAACATCATCATCCCGCCCAAGCGGGAGATGATGTGGATGCGGGACTCCTCGGCCACCACCCCCTGTGGGGTGGTCATCACCTCCATGGCTTCTTCCCGCCGCATTCTGGAGCCCTCACTGGTTCGCTCGGTCTTCAAGTACCACCCGATGTTTGATGAGGACAGCGTCTTCCTCGACATGGTGGCCTTCTTGCGGCAGTTACAGGACGACGACAACTGGAGCGGCCTGCAAGACCACTTTCTGCTGGAAGGGGGCAACATCTTGGTGCTGAGCGAAAACACTCTTGCCATCGGGGTGGGGCGATATGAGCACCTCTACTCTAACCGCACCACCCGGGCGGCGTTTAACCTGCTGGTAGAGAAGATTTTCGAAGCCGACACCGAGAAGCGCTTGCAACGGGTCTATCTCGTCAATATCCCGGATCTACCGGGC
>RFHL01001135.1 GCA_003696875.1 Bacteroidota bacterium
CTGAAAGCGCAGATGGGCGATGTCGCACAGCCCTGGCTGGAAGCCGGGATGGGGCAGGTCGAGGTTGGGGGTGGGCCGGGAGAAAAAGGGCCACATCAGATGCGCCCCCTCAAAGATGGGCCAGCCAAAGTTTTGGCCACCCTCGCGCACGATGTCGAGTTCTTCCCAGGCCCAGGAGCCGGAATCGCCCACGTAGAGAACACCCGGCTCGCCATCATCGGGATTGTGGCTGCCCGTACCGGGCATGAGCACCATCCGAAAGGGGTTACGAAAGCCCAGGGCCCAGACCCGGGAGCGGGGCGCGCGAGGCGCGCCAAGGTCAAAGAAGGGGTTGGAAGGCAGGCCATCACCCGTGGCCGGATCAATGCGCAGCACCTTGCCGTTGTGGTTGTCGATCAGCTGCGAACGAAAAGCCCCCACATCCTCGGCCGGGCGGATGATGCCATCCTGCAGGGCCTGTGTACCATAGGCATCGCTTTCCGGGCCACCGGCGTCCACCCCGTTGTAGCTGCCGCCATCACCGCAGGAGACGAGCAGGCTGCCATCGGTGCCAAACAGGAGGGTCCCCACCCCGTGGGACTCGTGTAGCAGGGGGATGCCCGTCTGCGGCGTCTCGCCGATCAGGATCTGGCGGCTGTTTGGCAGCAGGCTGGTATAGCCGGTGGCCGGATCGGCGGTGTAGCGGGTTACGCGGCCGATGGTGGGGGCAAAATATTCGTCGGTGGCGGGATCGTAGCTGCTGCTGCCGTGGTGCAGCAGGTGGTGGCGGTCCACCGTGTAGAGCAGGTAGAGGTGCCCGGTCTCGCGAAAGTTGGGATGCAAGGCCATCCCGAGCAGGCCGTGGTCGCGCCAGTTGCCGACCTCCTCGCTGATGTCGATCAGCGGCGGGGAAATGCGTTCGCCATTTTCGACCACCCATACCCGGCCGGCCTTTTCCCATACATACAGGCGACCTTCTTCATCAAAGGTGAGGCCGACGGCATTTTCAAAGCCTTCTACAACCGGCTGCCGGTTAAAGTCGGGGGGGAGCTGCGCCCGGAGCAAGCCGGGCACACACAGCCAGACCAGCAGCCATAGGGGCATTCGCGTCATCATGCGTCCGTTCATTTGCCCCAAAGATAGGGTTTTCCGGACCGGAGGGAAAATGAGGCCATTTCCCCGCATAATCAGGCCTGACATATCAGGCGCAAAAGGCTCCCCCCCCCAAATGGACGCTTCTTTGCCCCTACCCTGCCTGCTGCTCCTCGTAGAGAAACATGTTCAGGATGCCGTTGGCATTGGTGATGAGGTGGCGGGCTTTGGCATACGGCACCACCTCGGTGTGGATACGCTCGTGCTCGGAGATCACCCCCATTTGGTTGCCGTCGAGGGCCTCAATGCTGGCCCGGTCGAGGGTGAGGGCGCAGTAATAGAAAAACATGGCTTCTTCGGAGGTACCGGTCGATACCCAGTAGGGCTCGGCATTGAGCGAAATGACCTGCTCAGGGGTCACCTTGAGGCCGGTTTCTTCCTCTACCTCACGCACGGCCACCTCGTGCGGATCGTCGTCGCCGTCGACCATGCCGGCCACCTGCTCGTAGATCAGGCCACCGTTGCAGATGCGACGCTGCTTGACCAGCAGCAGGAAACGCTCACCGGTGGCTTCGTCGATGAGCAGCACCATGATGGAGACCACCTGCCCCTTCATAAAACAAACCGGGGGAATCTTGTCCCCCTCGGGGGTGGTGGCGTCGAGCATCAGCATGGCAAAGAGCAGGTCCCCATCATGCTTGGAACGGGTGAAAACTTCCTGGATTTCGTGAATTTTGAGGCCCTGCTCCAGCAGGTCCGCTACCCATTTTTTGAACTTGGGGGCCTGGCGCAGGCCGGGAGAAAGCGACATGGGATATGGCTTGAAATATCTGAAAAGCCCGCCCCGGCGGGGGCAGCAGCACATTTCCGGAAAGGTACAGAGAAATGTGTATTTTTGGCTCATACCCTTCTTCTTATATGAAAAGACTCATCCGCCGCCCGCTATTCTGGATTGCCCTGCTCCTGCTGGGGATACTGTTTGTGATCCCCTACTACCAGCGGGTCTTCTCGCCCAATGTCACCACCGCCAATGGCGAGCCGCAGGATTTTTATATCGCTACCGGCTCAGACTACATCGCCGTGGGAGAGCAGCTACTGGAGCAAAAGCTCATCCAGGACCCGCAGGCCTTCCACTGGGTGGCTGAGCAGATGAACTATCCCCGGCACGTGTATCCGGGGCGGTATATCCTGCAGGATGGTATGAGCACCCGCGAGCTGGTACAGCTCCTGCGCTCGGGCCGGCAGGAGCCGGTACAATTTACCTTTGTGAAGTTTCGCACCCCGGAGCAACTCGCCCATTATGTGGGGGAGCAGCTGGAGATGAATGCCAGGGACCTCCTGGACCTGCTCAATGACCGGGAATACCTGAGCAAGCATGGCGGGCTGAAGCCCGAGACGGCTATCACCATTTTCATCCCCAACACCTACGAATTGTACTGGAACATCACGCCCAAAGACTTTTTTGAGCGGATGTATAAGGAGTACCGTACCTTTTGGAACGACAGCCGCAACGAGAAGCGGCAGCAATGGGGCCTGAACCGCCTGGAGGTGATGACCCTGGCCTCCATCGTCGAGGAGGAGACCAATAAGAATGACGAAAAGGCCCGCATCGCGGGCGTATACCTGAACCGTATCCGCAAGGGCTGGCCCCTGGAGGCCGATCCCACCGTCAAGTTTGCGGTAGGGGACTTTACCCTGCGCCGGGTGCTCTACGAGCACCTGCAGGTTGACTCTCCCTACAACACCTACCTCTACCCAGGCCTGCCGCCCGGACCGATCTGCACCCCCTCCATCAGCTCCATCGACGCCGTGCTCAACGGCGAGCGACACGACTATATGTTCTTCGTCGCCCGCATTGATGGCTCGGGCTACCATCATTTTTCCGAGACTCTGGCCCAGCACAATGCCTATGCCCGGGAGTACCGGCAGATGCTCAACGAGCGCGGTATTCGCTAGGACCTCATTCGGGTACGCCTTCATCCCTTACTTCCCGCCACCGGCTCTTTCGGTGGTGGGAAATTGTTTTTTCTGGCCCCAAACCCACCAAGTGGCACATGATTTGCTATCTTGAGGAGCGGACACGTACATTTCCAGCGTCTCCCCAGGCGCACCTGCCTGTCTTGATTACTCACCCTGCTTCCCGGCGGCATTGGCAGCTGGGTAGTATTCATAAAATCTTACCCTTTTTAATGGCAAAAAAACTAACTCACTCACGCCTTTCTGGCGTGAGTGTTTTTTTATCCACTGATAATCACCGCAAAAAACACACCCATTCAG
>RFHL01001136.1 GCA_003696875.1 Bacteroidota bacterium
CCCGGGGCCTGCTCAACCGGCGTGAGAAGGGCAGCTTTTTCATCACCGAGGAGCGCAGCCGCCGGGCCCTGCTCGTGGGCGCTGCAGCCGACGTGGTCCGGGTCGAGGGCCTGCTGCGCGGAGTCTGGGGCTATCCGATTACCATCGCCGGGGCGGTCATGCCGCCCCCCGAGCCAGGAGACCCACAGCCGCAGGCCCCCTGGGCCGGCCCGCCCGAGCAGCTGGCTGCGCTCATCGGCCTCTACCGCGCCGATGAGATCATCTTTTGCCAGGGAGACTACGAAAGCGGCCAGATTCTGGATCAAATGGCCCAATTGGCGGAGCGAACCCTCCGCTTCAAGATCGCCCCTCCGGGGCGAGACTTCCTTATCGGGCCGCAGAATATCCTCACCGCCGGGGGCGACAGCGGCGCCCTGGCCCTGAACCAGCCCGGCCCCCGCCGGGCCAAGCGCTGGCTGGACCGCCTGGTCAGTGGCCTCTTGCTCACGACCTTTCCCCTCCTTTTCTGGGCCTATCGACGGCCGGGCATGGCCGCCCGAGGCCTATGGCGCAGCCTGCTGGGTCAGGCTACCCTTGTCGGGTACTCAGGCGGGGGGGAGGGACTCCCGCCCTTGCGGCCAGGTCTCTTGTCGCCACTCGACCGTCTCCCCTCCCCTGCCACCAGCCTGAGCCAGGACGCGCTGGACCAGGCTTATGCCCGGGATTACCATTGGACCCAGGACCTGGACCTCCTGCTCCGGGCCTGGCGTCGCATCGGCCATCAAAACAAGGGGTAGAAAAAAGGCACCAGTTGGCTACTACCGGCCAGCAAAATGAGCAGCCCGGTCAGTAGCAGGGCCAGGATCAGCGGCGGCAGCCACCACTTGCGGCGGCTGCGCAGAAAGAGCCAGAGTTCGCGCCAAAAATCCATAAGCAGATCGGTCAAGCGGGCAACTGAGGCGGCTGGGGCCGCCCCAGGCCGGCGTTTTCGATGATCAGATAGTCCATTTCCGTCTCGACAAAGACGGCATAGGCTTCTTCTACGGTGCACACCAGGGGCTCCCCCGCCCGGTTGAAGCTGGTGTTGATCAGAGCCGGGCAACCTGTAAGGGCCTGGAAGGCCAGCAACAGCGCCCGCAGGTCCGGATCGTCTTCGGGACCCACCGTCTGCACCCGAATGCCATAATCCACATGGGTCACGGCGGCCAGATCAGAGCGAGGTACGGCCAGCCGGGCCGCAAAGTCCCAATCCGCACTCCCCGCCGGCATCGGCCGGCGCTTGCCTCCCTTCAGTGGGCACACCAGCTGCATATAGGGCGCGTCCTGGCCCAGTTCCACCCAGTCTGCTGCGGCCTCGGCCAGGATTACCATGCCAAAGGGTCGGAAAGGTTCACGCTTTTTGATGGCGGCATTGAGCCGGACCTGCATGTCAGATGCCCGTGGATCGGCGAGGATGCTCCGATTGCCCAAGGCCCGCGGCCCAAACTCCATCCGCCCCTGCACCCAGCCGACGATCTGCCCGGCGGCCAGCCGCCGGGCGGCCTCGGCCGTCCGAGCCTCCGCAC
>RFHL01001137.1 GCA_003696875.1 Bacteroidota bacterium
GGCTTTCCTGTTCTTCATGTTCACCACCGCAGTAGCGGCGGGTATCGGCATTCTGGTCGCCAATGTCTTCCAGCCGGGCAGTGGCCTGCCCGAGGCGCAGACCCAGCAGTTGATCGCCCAGTATGAGGGCGAAACGACCGCCAAAACCCAAACGGCGGATTCCGAAGCGCTCAAGAACCAGAGCACTTTCGAGAAGGTGATGAACCTCTTCATCCGGCTGGTCCCGACCAATCCCTTTCAGTCGCTGGCCGAAGGAGACATGCTCGGGGTTATCTTCTTTGCCCTCTTCCTCGGGGTCACCATTACGCTGATTCAGCCCGAAAAAGCCGCCCCGCTCATCAAGGCCTTCGATGGCCTCAATGACGCCGTGATCAAGATGGTGACCCTCGCCATGGAGACTGCCCCCTACGGCGTCTTTGCCCTCATGCTCAATGTGGTAGCCACCCTAGGCCTGGACATCCTCTTTCTCTTGCTGAAATATGCCCTTGTCGTGCTATTGGGGCTGGCCCTGCACGTGGCTATTACCCACAACAGCTTCATCTTCTTTGTGGTCAAGCAGAGCCCGGTCAAATTTGTCCGCGCCATCAAGGAGTCGATCCTGATGGCCTTCAGCACCAGCTCCAGCAGCGCCACGCTGCCGATCAGCATGAATGTGGCCGAGACCAACCTGGGCGTCTCCCGGCAGGTGAGCAGCTTTGTGCTGCCGCTCGGAGCGACCATCAACATGGACGGTACGGCGGTCTACCAGGCCATCGCGGCGCTCTTTATCGCGCAGGTGTACCAGATCCCGCTGGACTTTACGGCCCAGCTGACCATCATCCTGACGGCTACGCTGGCCTCGGTAGGCGCTGCCGGGGTACCCGGCGCCGGCATGATCACCCTGGCCCTGGTGCTGAGCACCCTGGGCATCCCCGAAACGGGTATTGCCCTGATCTTCGGGCTGGATCGCCTGCTTGACATGTGCCGCACCGTGGTCAATGTGATCGGTGACCTGACCCTGACCACCCTCATGGCCAAGTCCGAAGGCGAGGAGGTCATTATTGACCTGGATCAGGACATCATTCCCGGTTAGGGATGGTGAGGTAGCGCCATTTCTCAACCAAAAGCCCGGTCCAATATGGACCGGGCAAATCCTATCGTCAGGAAGGGAGCTTATCGCACCAGCACCAGCTCACCGCGCTCGGTGAGGGGGCGCTCGTGCTGAGCGGAGCGATAGGTGATCACCCAGGAATAGGCCCCTTCGGGCGCCGGCACGCCGTCGAGGTAACCGTCCCAGCCCCGGCGGACGTCCCGGCTTTCGAAAATCAGCCGTTCGGCTGGGTCATAGATTTCCAGACGAAAACTCTTCAGTTCGCAGGCCTGCTCCACCACAAAGGCATCATTGATGCCGTCACCATTGGGGGAAATTGCCGTGGGCACATAGGACAGGCAGGCACTTTCAGGAGGGGCAATTGGCTCGGTGATCGCGTTGCCCGGGAAAGCGCAAAAGGCCACCAGGCAGAGGAGGAGCAACAAGATTTTAATCGGTAGGCTATTCATAGGGGAAAAGAGCGTTTAGGGGCGTAGCCGGCACAATAATACACCCTGCCATCCAGCCCTTGGCTTTTCCCCTCCTGAATGGGCCTATTTGGTGCTTGAAGGTGTGATTTGCCGGAAAAAATGGTCCCCGTCTTTTTCATGAAAAAGGGCGGGCCCTTGCGGGCCCGCCCAGAGGTCACATCTTGAAAGCTATGCCTTAGTAACGCTCAACAAATAAAGTCCGCTTTTGGCTTGATCCC
>RFHL01001138.1 GCA_003696875.1 Bacteroidota bacterium
ATCCACGCCAGAGGCGAGGGCATTCTGGTTGAAGTCGCCGATCTCAGGGTCGAAGCCCGAATAGTTGGTGAAAGTCAGCAGGTTCTGGGCGCCGGCATACAGACGCAGGCGAGAAATCCCGATCTGTGCCCCTACCGTGGTCGGCAGGGTGTAGCCTACCGTCAGGTTGCGCACCCGCATGAAGGAACCGTCCTCCACGTAGAAGCTGGAGGCACGGGGGAAGTTGCCGTTGGGGTCGTTGTAGGACACGCGGGGAATGAGCGGATCGCCTTCCTGCCAGGTATTCTCAGGAGTCCAACGATCAAGCACAGCGGTCAGCGAGTTGGTTACCCCGGAACCATTGAAGTAGGGCACCTGAATCACCTGCTGCTTGAGGGTGTTGAAGATTTCGTTACCATGTACGCCTTGCAGGAACAGGTTGAAATCAAAGGCCTTGTAACGCAGGTTAACATTCAGGCCATAGGTGAAGTCCGGAATTGGACTCCCCAGGAAGACGCGATCGTCGTCGGTTAGGACACCATCCCCATTCGCATCGACAAAACGGAAGTCACCCGGCTGGGCCAAGGGCGCAAAATTGCGGTCGATTTCACTTTCGGTGTTGTAGATGCCATCCACTTCAAAACCAAAGAAGTAGCCGATGGGGAAGCCGGCCTCAGTACGAGTAGGCTGGAAACGGTCCGCGCCGGCAAAAGAGCCGCCAGCGATAGGCTGCCCAGACCCCAGGGTATCGACGATGTTGTTGATGGTGGCAAAGTTGACGCTCACGTCATAGGAAAAATCGGCGTTGCCACCCTGCGTACCGATGGCGAGTTCCAGCCCACGGTTGGTCACCGCGCCAGCATTCTGTACTGGGCTGTTGCCAATCCCTACAGTCAAGGGGATGGGTACGGATACCAGCAGGTCTTCGGTGGTCTTGATGAAGTAGTCGATGGTCCCGTACAGGCGACCCTCCCAGAGCGAGACGTCTACCCCGATGTCGGTCTGCGTACTGGTCTCCCAACGCAGGTCGGGATTACCCAGGCGGGCCAGCACCGCCCCGGGCAGGCCGGTTTCGTTGAAGGTGTACTCTACATTGCTGGTCTCGTAAATATTCAGGTAGCGGAAGTCGCCAATACGGTCACTCCCCAACTGGCCCCAGCTGGCCCGCACCTTCAGGTCATCAATCGCGTCGACGTTCTGCATGAAAGCCTCATTGGAGACCCGCCAGCCGGCCGAGAAGGAGGGGAATACCCCCCACTTGTTGTTCGGGCCAAAGCGGCTCGACCCGTCCACCCGCAGGGTAGCCGTGGCCAGGAAGCGGTCGTCAAAGGTGTAGTTCATCCGGCCAAAGTAGGAGGCCAGGGCCCACTGATTGGCATCGCCACCCGCCCCGCGCAGGTCGGGGTTGGAGGCACTGATCACCCGGATTTCGTTGTTCTGGAAGCCATCTCCCGAAGCCGAAATGCTGCTAAAGTTGGACTTCTGCGCACTCTGCCCCACCATGGCCAGGAAGTCGTGCTTCCCTCCGAAATTGTTTTGATAAGTAAGGGTATTCTCCACCAGCCAGGTGATGTCCTCGGTGCGGCGCTCCCAAGAAGAAGCATTGACCTGATTCACCAGGCCCCGCTTGTAAGAAGGCACCCAGCGGGTAGAACGAGAAGCAATAACATCGGCCCCTACATTGACGCGATAGGTGAGCCCGGGCAGGATGTCCCACTCTCCGTAGGCGGTAGTCATGCTACGCAGGGTGGTGAGAAAGCTGGGCTCCGTCTGGGCCCGGAGGACGGGATTGTCCAGGGCGGCGGAGTAGTACTGCGCCGGACCATCCACGAAGCCATCCAGCTCAATCGTGGGGTACATCATCATGGCGATGTTGTAGGCCCCATTGGCGAAGTTGTTGGTACGAATGATCTGCTGCTCGGAGAAGCTGGAGGTAGAACTCACCCCAAAACGCAGCTTGTCATTGGCCTGAAAGTCAATGTTGGTACGCATGGAGAAGCGCTCAAAACCCGACTCAATCAGGATTCCTTCCTGATTGAAGTAGCCCAGAGACACCGAGGCCTGGGTACGATCGGTCCCGCCCCGGATGCCTACGTTGTAATCCTGGATCACCCCGCGGCGATACATCTGGCCCAACCAGTCCGTGCCTTCGCCCAGCGAAGCGGGGTTAGCCCACTCGGGATTGGGATCCAGATCAGCATTTTCGTACGCCTCATTGGCGATGGTCGCAAACTCCTCGGCGTTGAGGAATTCCGGCACCCGCCAGGCTTCCTGTACCCCAACGTATGAATCAAAACTCACTTTGGCCGCACCACTCCTACCTCGCTTGGTGGTGATGATCACCACCCCGTTGGCCGCACGCGCCCCGTAGATGGCAGCGGCGGAGGCATCCTTCAGGATCTCGATGGACTCGATGTCGTTGGGGTTCAGCGAAGCCAGGGCATTAAACTGGGTATCGCTAAAGCCGGCCGAGCCGGTCCGGCCATTGTCGTTGTAGAGGGGGAAGCCGTCGATCACGTAGAGTGGCTCATTGTTGCCGGTACTCCCGACCCCCCGGATCCGGACGGAAACGTTTCCACCGGGCTCTCCCGAGTTTTGGGTAACGACTACGCCCGGAGCGCGACCCTGCATGGCCTGGTCGAGCGACTGGACAACTACCGCTTGTAGTTCTTCGCTCGATACGGAAGCCACGGCTCCGGTGATGTCCCGACGCTGCTTGGAGCCGTAACCGATCACGACGACCTCATCCAGCGCATTGGCCTCGGGCTCCAGCGCGATCTCCAGCGAACTGCGCCCGTTGAGGGGCACCTCCTGCCGCACAAAGCCATAGTAGCTCACCACAAGGGTGACATTTTTCTGATCGTCTTCGAGTTGCAGAGAAAAGCGCCCCTGTGCATCGGTGAGCGTGCCCCGACGCGTACCCGAGGCGACAACAACCGCCCCCTCCAGCGGGGCTCCATTCCCATCGGTAACGACCCCACTCACCGTAAAGGCGATCACTTCTGGTACCACGCGAAACACACGCGTACGCACCGGGGCGATGGGATTGGGCTGAATATTCAGCCCCATGTTCCCTACGGGCTCCTGGGCAGGCGCCCGGTTGATGGGCTTCACCTCCACCTCACGGCCTTTGGCCGGGAAGATCACATAGGTTTTAGGGTTCAGGGCCCGGAAGTTCAGGTTGTATGCTGGCAAGAGCTGGTCCAGCAAGCGGGTCAGGTCTTCCGCATAATTGACCTCAGCCTCCACCGGCCGGTTTTTGACCCATTTGCTTTCATAGACGAAGTTGACTTCAAAGCGATCGGCCAGATCGTCCAGCACCTGGTCCAGCATCGTCACCGCCTGAGGCGTGTGCAGGGGGGCCTCCTCGGCCACCGATGCCTTCCCCGCAAGCTCAGCGGACAGATACTCCGTCTGGGCTTGTACCGGCGATGTCAGGACACCCGCCGCCAGACAGGCTGCCGACAGAAGCCCCTTCAAAGGCGTAGGGGTACGAAATCTGATCATAGGTAGTAGGTATTGGGTGATGAAAAGAGATAAGCGATGAAGGGCGGAGGCTTATACCGCCGCCCAATCAGGGTTGCAGAAAAATGGTGTCTTCACGGGTCTCGATCTGTAGGGAAAAGGTGAGGGAAAGGGCCTCCAGCATGACCTCCAGATCGGCAGTACTGATGCGGCCCGACAGGGTCCGCTTTTGGAGCGCCTCGGTCTGCACGACGACTGGCATCCCAAAGGTTTCCTCGATCCGCTGGGCGACCTCGCCCATGGGCATTTCGTCAAATACCAACAGGTGATCTCGCCAGGCGCTGTGGTTCTCCACGGCAGTGGTACGGGTCTCTATCGTTGCCCCTTTTCCGGCATAGATGGCCTGCTCACCTGGTACCAGACGCACCTTCTGCCGGCTGGCCAGGTGCGACAGTTCTACCGAGCCCTCCTCCAGAGTCACCTCGGTTTCCGCGCCTCTCTGGCGCACATTGAACTCCGTGCCCAGCACCTCGACCTTCAGGTCGCTGCTGTATACCCGGAAGGCTTTTCCCTCAGGGGATTTTTCTACTGAAAAGAATGCCTCTCCCTCCAGCCAGACCTCCCGTGTGGCTGACTCGGCCCAGCTATCGAGATAGCGCAGGCTGGAATGCGCATTGAGGGTCACCTGCGAGCCATCGGGGAGCACCACCTCACGGGTCTCTCCGTAGGCCGTGGCGATGGTTTGGTAAGACGGTGCCTGCACCAGCCACCAAAAGAGCCCCCCACTTCCCAGCAATAGCAAAATACTGGCGGCCACCGTCCAGGCTCTGAGCGCGCGTGTCCGGGCAGGCAGGATTTGCCGACGCATGACGGCCTCTATCTGGGCCCACACGGCCGCCTTGGCGGCCTCCTCGGCAGGCAATGGCCGGGCGGGAATGCCCAATACGATCTCCCGGGCCTCCTCTACCAGCGAGCGGCGGTCAGGATGCTGTCGCAGCCAGGCTTCCCAATGGCGGACATCTTCGGGGCGGGCTTCCAATACCCAGCGGCGGAAATCGGGGTCGTCGACAAAGTCGGCTAACTGTTCGTAGCGTTTCGGCATATCAGAAATTGAATAAGGTGCCTGGGGCACCGGCATTTCTGATATGAGCCTGTCGCGAGGAGAGACCTACCCAACTTTTCAGAAAAAAATCTCAGATACCGTTTGGGTTTCGGTATTTCTCATTCCAAACGAAGGATGCTTCGGTTCTCGTCAGGGCTTTTTCCGCAGGATAGCGAGCCATCTAGAGAAAAAATGACGCCGATCGGTTCGGTAAAGATGGTTTTGGGCCGTAAAGGCACCACCCCAACAATCGCTCAGAAACCCGAAAGGGCAGCCTCTATCGCCGGGTCCAGAAAGCCCGGCTCGGCATCAAGCCGGGAGACGAGCCGCATCCCATTCATAAACAGGTAGAGGTAGGCCGCGAGGGCCTCGGGGGATGGTGAAGAGGTGAGTTCTCCCCGAGCCTGTCCGTAGGCGAGCAAACGGGTGAAGGCCGCCGTAAAGGTATCTTTATGGTGGATCAGGGTGGCCTGGGTCGGGCAGGAAGCGGGGCTGTTTCTGCGGTGGAATTGGCAGCAAAAGAGCTCCGGTTACCGGGTTCCCGTAGACCCCCCAAAAAACCAGCGGATTGGGAACAAGTTTCCCAATCCGCCGATTACCAGTAGACTAAACTAGGCCTTACTCGCTGCTCGCGGCCGGCCAATCGACCAGAGGAGAGCGGTAGTAGTTGATCCCGAGGGCCTCAAAGCGCGGCCCGTGGGCCGCAAGGCGTTGCCGGTAGGTCTCCCAGTCCTTGCTGCTAGCGGGTGACCAGCCGATCTCGGCATAGCCTGGCATCCGGGGGAAAGCCAGATACTCAATGTCGGCCATCTCGTCTATGGTCTCGGCCCAGAGGGGGGCCTCGATCCCCAGGATGTCCCCTTCGGTGATGCCTTCTACCTGCTCCACCGGATCCCAGCTGTAGCCCCGGTCCACCTCGATGTAGGCGGCCCAGGACAGGCCCAACTCAGTGGTGGAGTCGTACTTCATATCGATATAGGTATATTTAGCAGGGGAGATCAGCACTTTGGCGCCCTGCGCCAGCCCCTTGGCGGCGTTCTCGGCCACGGCCCAGTACTGCACCGTTGCCCCCGGGACCAGCTTGGCATTGGCGATTTCATCCCAACCGATCACCTCCTTGCCGTGCTTCTGCACAATGCCCTGGACCCGCTCGACAAAGGGGATGTAGTCCTCCATCTTGGTGACATGGGACTCATCGCCACCGATGTGGAGGTAGGGGCCCGGTGTCAGGGCGGCCAGCTCGCCGATCACATCGTCGATAAATTCGTAGACGACCTCCTTTTGAGTACAAAAGGTGCTGAAACCCACCTCGGTACCGGTGTACAGTTCCAGGTCGCGCCCGTCGCAATTCAGCTCCGGGTAGGAGACCAGGGCGGCATGGGTATGGCCAGGCATGTCGATCTCGGGTACGATGAGCATGTGCCGCTCGGCGGCATAGGCCACGATCTCGGCATACTGCTCCTGCGTGTAGAAGCCACCTTCGCCCCCACCGACCTCGGTGCTGCCGCCGACCTCGGTCAGCTTGGGCCAGGACTTGATCTCAATACGCCAGCCCTGATCGTCAGTAAGGTGCAGATGCAGCACATTGAACTTATAGGCGACCAGCAGGTCGATATAGCGCTTGACGTCCTGGACGGAGAAGAAGTGCCGGGCAACATCGAGCATAGCACCGCGGTACCCATAGCGGGGCATGTCACGGATGGTACCCGAAGCGATTTCCCAGGGCCCCGACTGGGGGCTACCAGCTTCTATCTGAGCGGGAAAAAGCTGCCGCAGCGTTTGTACCCCGTAAAAAAGGCCGGCCCCAGCAGGAGCCGTCAGGGTAACGCCTGCCTCACTAATGGTGAGTTCGTAGCCTTCGGGACCCAGTTCGGTGTCACTTTGGATCTGAAGGGTGATATGTCCGTCGCCGGGCTCGCCGGCGGCAGGGGCTATTACGGGCAGGACATAGCCCGTTACTGGGCGCAGGCTACCCGCGAGAAATTCGGCCGCTGCGGTGGCCCCTTCGCCGCTGGCGTAGAGGTGAGTATCATCGGTCAGGCGAAAGGAGCTGCCTGTCGCAATGAGCGAGGCGGGCTGGGGAATCAGCGCAACTTGAGAAAGATCCATAGGGGTAGGAGGCTCGGTACAAGCCATGAATAATCCGAGAAACAACCAGAGGAAACGAGCCCGTACCGGGCGGCGGGCAGGATCGGTAGCCATAGCAGCGATTGGTTTAGGTGAGTAGAGACGCGCCGGGGCAGGTCGGCCAGGCTTGAGTTTGGCGAACAGACAAGATACGATTTTGCCCACAAATCAGCAGGCAAGTCCTGCGAGCGGATTTGCCTACTGCGAAGGATACCTGGGCCCTTAGGCGCCGGCCATCTCACGCCAGGTATTGATCAGCCCGTTGGTGGAGCTGTCATGGCTGCTGATGGCGCCATCCTGCCCGAGTTCGGGCAGGATCTTCTTGGCCAGTTGCTTGCCCAACTCCACGCCCCACTGGTCGAAACTGAGGATGTTCCAGATCACGCCCTGCACAAAGATCTTGTGCTCGTACATAGCGACAAGCTGTCCCAGGGTATAGGGAGTAATTTGCTTGACCAGCAGGGAGTTGGTAGGCTTGTTCCCGGCAAATACCTTGAACGGGGTCAGATAGGCAATCTCCTCGGCCGACTTGCCGGCGGCCTTCAGCTCGGCGACTACCTCGGCCTCGGTTTTGCCGGCCATCAGGGCCTCGGTCTGGGCAAAGAAGTTGGACAGCAACTTGGGATGATGGTCGCCGATGGGGTTATGGCTCACCGCCGGAGCGAGGAAGTCGCAGGGGATCAGTTTGGTTCCCTGGTGGATCAGCTGATAAAAAGCGTGCTGCCCGTTGGTGCCGGGCTCGCCCCAGATGACCGGACCGGTCTGATAATCGACAGGCTTGCCGTCGCGGCCTACGCATTTGCCGTTGCTCTCCATGTTACCCTGCTGGAAGTAGGCCGGGAAGCGGTGTAAATACTGGTCATAAGGCAAAATGGCTTCGGTCTCGGCCCCGAAGAAGTTGTTGTACCAGATGCCAATCAGGGCCAGCAGGACGGGCATGTTCTCGCCAAAGGGAGCCGTGCGCAGGTGCTGGTCCATGCTGTACGCCCCTGCCAGAAACTCGTGGAAGCGGGCAAAGCCGATGGTACAGGCCACCGACAAGCCAATGGCCGACCAGACCGAGTACCGGCCGCCCACCCAGTCCCAGAAGCCAAACATATTGTCCAGGTCGATGCCAAAGGCCTGCACCTGCTCGGCATTGGTCGAGAGGGCCACAAAGTGCTTGGCAATGTGGGCCGGATCGCCGGCCGCCTCCAGGAACCAGGCTCGGGCCGTGTGGGCATTGGTCATGGTCTCCTGGGTGGTAAAGGTCTTGGAGGCAATGAGGAAAAGCGTCGTCTCGGGGTCGACCCGCTTGAGAGTCTCGGCGATGTGGGTGCCATCGACGTTGGAGACAAAGTGCACCTCCATCCCCGGCTGCCAGTAGGGCCGCAGGGCCTCGGTAACCATGACCGGCCCCAGGTCCGAGCCGCCAATGCCAATGTTGACAATGGTATCCAGCGGCTTACCCGTATAGCCGCGCAATTCGCCGGCATGCAGGCGGTTGGCAAAGGCCTCCATCTGGTCGAGCACCGCCCGCACCCCGGGCATGACGTCTTCGCCGTCGACGTAAACGGGGTCGCCACTCAGGTTGCGCAGGGCCGTATGCAGCACCGCCCGTCCTTCGGTCTCGTTGATCCTAGCACCGGAAAACATCTGTTCGATGGCTTCGCTAAGCTGGGTCTCCTCAGCGAGGGCAATCAGCTTTTCGAGCGTCTCGGCCGTGAGCCGGTTTTTGCTGTAATCAAGGAGGATGTCTTCGTGGCGGAGCGAAAAACGGGCAAAACGCTCCGGATCGGCAGCGAACAGGTCGCGCATATGCACGTCCTTGATGGCTTCGTAGTGGGCGGAGAGGGCCTGCCAGGCCGCGGTGGTGGTGGGATTGAGGCGGTTGAGCATATGATGAGATTCGAGAATCGAGAGGCGAGAAATGAGACAAAAAGGGTTTGGGTGGGAAGTCCCCAAATTGCACAATGACGGGGGGGATTGCAACCGCTCCGATGGCTTTTGTGCTTGCGGCTTTATAGGGCAAATGCCTATCTTGATGGGAAGAGATGGACGAAATCACCGCTTACTACGATGCGCTGGCCACCGATTACGATCGGGACCGCTTTGGCAACAGCTATGGCCGCTATGTACACCAGCAGGAGGCCCGGCTGCTAGGCCCGCTGCTGGTGCCTCTGCAGGGGCAACTGGTACTGAGCCTGGGCTACGGCACGGGCCGCTTCATGGAGTGGCCCCCCCACGGGCTGGACAGCGGCCCACAAATGGTGGCTGCCGCCCGGGCCCAGTTTCCCAACCGGGCCTTTGCGGTCGGCGATGCTGCTGCCACACCCTCTGTCAGCGATTCTTTTGCCGCGATCTATTGCCTACACGTCCTCATGCATCTGCCGGAGGCCAAGGCCCAGGCCATCCTGGCCGAGGCCCACCGCCTGCTGCGGCGCTACGCCTCCTATTGGCTCCTAAGCTGGAAAA